>NZ_DKJS01000085.1:2948-157607 GCF_002455205.1 Lysinibacillus sp. UBA6686
CTAAAAAAGAACATCCCCACATGAAAAAGTTAATATTTATGCCGAAAGGAACTGTATCTTTTTCAATAATACAATATAATAGAATCAACATGATTATTTTACTAACACTTGGTAGACTAAATAATATTTGAAAAATTCAATTGAGGTGAAGCAAATGATCCATCCATTAAAGATTACTAGTACATTAGCCGATGAAACTAGATACTCGATTTATGAGTACATATTGAAAGAGAGGAAAACAGTAACGGTCCAAAACATTGCTGATAAATTCGGCATTCATCCCAACGTTGCACGTCTGCACTTAACAAAACTTTCAGAAATTAATATAATTACTGCTGATTTTGCTAAGACAGGTAAGGGAGGGCGACCTGGCCGTGTATATAAGGCTTCTGAAAAAGGAGTATCATTAACATTCCCAAGGCGTGATGAGGATCGACTATTGAAGTGGACAATACAATTAATTCAGGAATTTGGTCCATCTGCTTTAACAAAATGTATGGACATCAGCTATCAAGATGGATTCCAGCAGATGAAAAATTATGTAAGTGCTGAGTTAAAATTAAATAATACCCTTTCCTTCGACCAAAAGCTTCAACTATTATCAGACAATGCTGCATTAATTGGCTATATTCCACAAATACAGCAAACAGAGCATGGCAAAAAGGTGATATTCTCCATATTTAATTGTCCGTTCCAGGAACAGCTTACTACCCATTCAGAAATTGTATGTTCTTTACATGAATCCTATTTAAAGGGGCAGTTAGATGCATTATTTTCTAGTAATGAATTTGTACAGATTGAAAGTATGATACATAATTGTGATTTATGTAAATATGAAATAAACGTGACAGAAATAGATCGCTAATTTAAAATTCCATTTGTTTGTCACAAAGAAGGAGAAGTTCCAGTTTACAGACACCTTTCATATCATTTATAATGAGTAAGAGATTATTGTGTCGTGGGCAAAAGGAGGGGAAATTTCATGGATAATATGTATAAAGTTATGGCATTCTGGACAGGTATTTTTGCAGTTATGTTCTACCTTGGTGGTATGAACGAGGTATCGCTATTATTCGTAGGTAATACAGGTTTATTCTTATTATTAGGCTTCTTAAACCTTTCAGAACGTATGTACATGTACATTTTCGGAGCATATTTAACTGTATTCTTCGCTGGCTTCACGTACTATACAACATTTATTCACGTACCTGGTGGCGGTCATTAATACAGAGAAAATCGCGTGTCTCATTTAAAATATGAGGCACGCTTTTTTTGTCTCTATCTCTTTTATGAGCATAATAAAATCCCCCTTTAGGATGAGGGGGATTAATATTTTATGAAGTTAGTTTAGGTTTGTATTGATTAAACACAATTGTTTGCACAATCATCCAAATAGAGGACACGGTCCAATAGAATGGGATGGCTGACGGCATGAAAAGAGATGAGAATACTATCATAACAGGCATGATCCCTATCATCATTTTCATTTGTGGATTACTATTTTTTGCTAGCTTAAATGAGACATACATTTGAATCATCATCGCTAACCCTGCAACAGCTGCCATAAAAATATCTGCAGACCCAAGATTAAACCATAGTAAGCTCTCATGCATAATAGCATTGCTTTTAGAAATAGTTAAATACAAGCCAGTTAGAATCGGAAATTGTATAAGCGCTGTTAGGCATCCCGTTTTCATTCCTGAAAAGTTTTCCATCATTAATTGAGACATTTGCAATTGATACTCTTTACGTTCTTCATCTGTTTTAGCTTGGCTTAACTTTGTTTGGAGCGCTAATAATTGCTCCTTATTTCCTTGGGTAGTTTGCGTGACCACCTGTTGGGATTTAAAAGATTTGAAATTTGGATACATTAAAATTAAACGTGTAAGCACCGTCAGAAGTACGATTGCAAAAACATAGCTCCCTGTAAAATGAAAAAAAGCCTCTAACAAAATTGTCAATGGTTGTGTTAATAATTCAAGCATTAATGATTATCTCCCCTTTTATAATTTTTCTTATAAAAGGGATACTAATTCCTCATCATTATCGGATTTACTGTAAATTACTTTTCTCAGCCATTTATTAAGTGTAATATGAGATAAATATATCTTCGTTTCAAAATTCACATTGACTGTTAAATCAATTGTTACTTCAAAATTCGTATCAAAAACAGAAATTTTATCAAATATAGTATAAATATATACTTTAATAAACGGACTATGTTGAATTAAATAATTAAAATCAGTAAGCAACGATAAAAATAAAATTAATTCCATTTAAATCACCTATTTTTATTTTAACACAAGTAGATGAAATTGTTTAATTTATCTTTATTCAGCTGAATACTCCCAACTCTATAGAGTGGCGAGATGAATGTTGTTTTTTCTCTTATTCAGTGGATGTACAAACGCCCGCTGAATCAAGATAAAGCCTCTGGCGGATGTCACGGATTTTGAAGAGGAGCATTTCGAGCTCGAAAAAAATCCAGACGCATTGTTTATCTNNGAAAGCAAAGCGGCAGCTACAAATGTTTTCAATTATGCTGGGGCGTAATCCATTTTTAAAATCCATTTAAAAATGGGTTTGTTTCCATCTCTGCTCCAACCGTCGTGTAATTACCATGACCTGGATAAACAATCATATCCTCTGGTAACGTTAATAATTTATCATGGATGGATGCCAAAAGCACCTTAGTTGAACCACCAATTAGATCAGTTCTTCCCACACCTTGTTCAAATAGCGTATCTCCTACAATGGCAAAGCCATCATTTTCAAATATATAGGAAATACTGCCAGGTGAGTGTCCTGGTGTAAAAATTGCTTTGAAAACAAAATTATTCATTTCAAATAGACGCTCTTCTTTTATTATATTTTCTTCATTCGGTACAGCCACAACATAATCTGGTAAGGCAGCATATTTGCTAGAGCCATTCTTTGATGGATCCCCTAACCAGCTAACTTCCTTTTCATGGATCCAAACGGGAATATTAAAAGCTTCACGGACAGCGTCCACTGCACCAATATGATCAAAATGTGCATGTGTTAAAAAAATAGCCAATGGTGTTAAACCATTACTGCGTATGGCTTTAATTATTCGCTGTGCTTCCTCTCCTGGATCAAATATTAAGCATTCCTTCTCTTTATTCGATACGATATAACAATTCGTTTGGACAGGTCCAAGTGAATAACTTCGTACGTTCATCATTGTCATCACCTCAACTTCCTATTATACAGCCTTTGCCACAATTTGACGATAAATGTTCATAGTTTACGCTATTTTAGTTCTCGACAAAAACAGGTAGAACGTTTACAATTAAGGAGGAATATTGTTTACGACATTCATTTTCTGATGTCGAAAGGAGTGTCAATTTTTAATGAACTTATTAATGGTTATTTTTGGTCTAGTAGCTATTTTAGCTGTAGTTGGTACATTCCAAGCAATTAAAGAAAAGAACCTTTTAAGTGTTGTTTTCAACTTATTAAGTGCTGTAGTATTCGGTTGGTTCGTCATTATGACAATCGTTCATAGTGGTTACCCACCAAAATTACACTAAAATCTAGACGGAAACAAGGGCAGTCTCACTACGAGGCTGCTCTTTTTCTATGTATGAGGGNNGAGCAGTTTTCTTGGCTACCCGAGCGGATTTTCCCACTACCTGAGCGATTTCACCTTCTACCTGAGCGTTTCTTTCTTTCTCCTGAGCGATTTCTTTCGCCACCTGAGCGTATCTCCCACTCACCTGAGCGATTTTACTCGCTACCTGAGCGTTTCTTCCTTTCTCCTGATCGATTTTTTCACTGCCCGAGCGCATATCTCCTTGACCTGAGCAGTTTTCTTGGCTACCTGAGCGATTTCACCCAATACCTGAGCAGTTTCTATCCTCACCCAAGCGGATTTCACTTACCTGAGCAGTTTCTATCCTCACCTGAGCGGGATCTCACTTATCTGGGCAGTTTACCCGCTATCCGAGAGAAATTTCTTCTGCTCTACCCGAACAGCAGTCTTTTCCAAACTTAAACAAAAAAAGAGATCTCCATAAATAGAGATCCCTCTTTCAGTTATTTCACAGCTTCTTGTTTCAAATTACCAGTCTTTTCATCATAGAATCGAAGCAAGTCACCGTTAATGATCGCATCGGAATTTTCTAATTCCATTGTAGCACGATCAGCGTATGGCTGGCATGGCTCGCCATCAATCTCTTCACCAGTAGCTTTGTCATAGCAAGCTTCTCCAGCATAAACATATTTATCAGTTATAAATCGACCATCGCGGAATATAACAAAGTCTTCATGCTCTGGTGAGAATAGATCTGCGCCCATTTGCATATCTTTTGATGTTTCAACGCCAAGAAGGTGTAAGATTGTTGGACGTAGATCCATTTGTCCAGCTACCTCAGTCATTTCTTTACCATCGCCAGCTCCAGGGATATGGATGAATAAAGGTACTTCTTGTAGTATTGCATTATCAAATGGTGTGATGCTTTCTTTTCCTAGATACTGTGCCATCGCCTTGTTGTGGTTTTCTGAAATACCGTAATGGTCACCATACATCACGATAATAGAGTTATCATATACACCTTGATCTTTTAAACTTTGGAAGAAGTCTTTCAGTGCTTCATCCATATAACGAACTGTTTGGAAGTAGCGATTTAATGTACCTGAATTTGAAGTATATTCAGGTATCATGATATCATCTGGGTCCAATGTGAACGGATAATGGTTCGTTAATGTAATTAGTCGAGAATAGAATGGCTGTGGCATATCTTTCATTAATGCTGCAGATTGCTCTACGAATGGGATATCTTTCATTCCCCAGTTAACAGCTTCCCCTTCGCCAATAGTATATGAATCTATATCATAGAATTTATCGATATTTAAAGATTGATACATGATATCACGGTTCCAGAATGATTTATTATTTGGATGCATGACATTTGTAAAGTAGCCGTTTTCTCCAAGACGATCTGCCATTGAGTTGTACGTATTTCCACCATGTGTGAAGAATACAGCACCACGACCTAAGCCGAACAATGAGTTTTCTAAGATAAACTCTGAATCAGACGTTTTACCTAAGCCTGTTTGGTGATAGAAATTACTGAAATAAAAAGTATCTTTATCTTTTGTTAAAGAATTTAAGAACGGTGTAATTTCATGACCATCCATCTGATTATTAATGACGAAGTTTTGTAAAGATTCCATTGACACTACAATTAAGTTACGCCCTTTGTATTTACCAAACATTTCTGGGTTAATGGCTGCCTGGTTAGAGCGAATATAGTTATTCACCTCTACTAGTTCACTACCATCCGCTAATGCACGTTGAGCAGAAGATTTTGATTGAATATAAATATCATATAAGTGATAGTTGTACGTACCAATGTTTTTCACAAGTAACTCGCGGTCAAAGCTACGTGTTAACAGTTGTGGACGCTCTGTTTCTGCTAGTCCTAAGTTTAAGAAAGACATAGCAATCGCTAAAACGAAGAACGCACGACGGAATTCCACGTTAACTTTTACTGCTTCTTTCATTCTAGGTAGATATTTATTAGCTAAAATTAGAATAAGTACATCAACAAAATACAACAGATCCCATGGGTTTACAATTGCTGCTACAGAAGTTCCTAAATCACTGAAATTACTTGTCTGGAATAATACCGGTAATGTAATGAAGTCATTGTAGAAACGATAGAATGCCACATTTCCATATAAGACAATTGATAAAAGAACACTGACAGTAATAATATATCGGTTTTTAGCCTTTGTTGATTTAAAGAATAATGCTAATCCATAAGCAAAGAGTAAGAAACTTAATGGATTAATAAACAAGATAAATTGTTGCATCGCATTTTCAATTTTCATCTCAAAACTTGTGTGATAAACAATGACCGTTTTTATCCAAGTTGCTACAATTGCTAGTATCATAAATGAATGTTTAGGCCACTTAATTGATTTCATTCCTAACATCCTCCCTACTTTCTTACCCAAAAAAATAATAATTTTTAACATTTGTTACTGAAACAAAATATATCTTAATCTTTTTTTTACAGATAATCAACAGATATATTTTTTTAAAAACTTTTATCCTTACTCCTATGCGCTGGATACTTATATATACGTTTTGCATTGTTAAAAGTTTCATAAAATCATAAAAACAGTGGAAAGCCACTGTTTCTTTGAATATTACAAACATGTTACACTATTTTTACAATACCCAAATTCGTAATCTTTCAATCAAGATTAATTATTTTCTTTCATACGAAGTTTTGTAGTTTCTTGTCGAATTAGTAACAATGCCATTTGGTAATCTTTACTATCTAGCACATTTGCTTTATACAACTCACGAATTTCATCCTCCATTAGCATTAAATCTCCAATAGGATCACGTGTGTAAATATAAGTGCCGTATGTTTTCAATAATTCATAAATATCTAACATTTTATCCATTTTAATTCGCTCCTCGTTGTGCAACACAATCTATACGTATTGTGGGCGTCACAATGATATCAACTGGGCAATCATGTGCTTCTGTAGGAACACGATCAACTAGCTGCTCATCAAATAGCAATGACATGAGCTTACCCTTTTTATAGTTTAATACATAGCGGTCATAATAACCACCGCCATAGCCTATTCGATAGCCATATTGGTCAAAAGCAACACCTGGAACAAGTAGGACATTCATCTCATTTGCGTCAACAAACTCACATTTTTCTGGAATTGGCTCACGTAAATGCATATATACAGTTTCAAGCTGTTCAAAAGAATTAATAACGTAAAATGTCATTTCTCTTGTTTTTGGGTTACATTTTGGAACAGCAACTTTTTTACCAAGCTTCCATAATTCGTCTATCAGATGATTTGTGTCGACTTCTGGTTTATTGGAAATGGTAATACCAATCGTTTTTGCTTCTATTATATATGGTTCCTGTAGCACTTTTTTTACTATAGCTAAAGACTGCTCATGATAAGCTTCCTCACTCATAGTTGCAAGCGCTTCCTTTATCCTGTTTCGCAATGTTGATTTATCCATGATAAGCCACCCCCTAGTAAAATGTAGAAAGCCAAAACCACTTGTGGTTTTGGCTTAATGAGCGATTACTTAGTTTCACGGTGAAGAGTGTATTTCTTCTCGCGAGAGCAATATTTTTTAAGTTCAAGACGCTCTGGATTGTTACGCTTGTTCTTTTTAGAAATGTAGTTACGTTCGCCGCAATCTGTGCAAGCTAAAGTAATGTTTACGCGCATCATTAACCCTCCCACTCTATATCAAGAATTTAAATTTGAGCATGATTTATACGACTAACCCATTATAACACAAACTGAAAAAAAATCTACCTTCATTTCATATTAAGTTTGCATATGGTAAAATACCTTATAAAGTGAAACTTCAATCAGTGGGTTTTTCCTCATCCCACCTGATTGCTGTAGAGGAACACAAGCTAAGTACTCCTCATCCTGCGGAAATGCTTGTGTGACCAACATCTTGTTGGCCTCAATCGGGATTTATGGTCAGTAATCTCTCACTTATATTTTTTGTTTCACTTAAATCTTGGAGTGGGAATCTTGTATCTGATGCTTCGCTTTCAGTACAGATAACTGACTGCCTGTTTATGCGGGATAATTACATACTTTTAATGGGGTGAAATTAGTGGATTTATCCATCATACTTATGAGCGTAGGTATTATTCTTATCATTGTATCGTTCTTTTTCAAAAATAGTGCAAAAAAAGTCGAACAGGATGTGGAAGAATTATCGATCTCAATTTTCCAGGAAACCAACAATTTGAAACGACGACTTAAAATTGTCGAAGAGGAGCTACTGCTTGAGCCCGAGTTTCAGGTTAAAACACCATCAGCAATAAATAACTCAGTATCCAATCAAAAGGTTCAACAGGTCATGCAAGCTGTGCAACAAGCAGCTCAAGTATCCAAAAATGGACAAGTAGCTGCTAAAACAAAACCCATTCACCAAATTATTGTAAGTCAGGTGCTTGAACTTAATAAGCAAGGAATGTCCGTAGCAGATATAAGTATTCGCTCTAATTTAACTGAGGAACAAGTCCGACAAGTGATTGCAAACGGAGGTCGTTAATTGATGAATAATTCTGCACTCCGCTCATTTGGCATTGCCTTATTTCTTGTGGGAGCTTTGATAGCTTTAGCCACTCGTTTCGATTTCAGCATCGGTCTTCCGACAAAGGCCTCCACAAATGGAGAGCAGGTAATGGAACTTCAAAAAAAGCTTGCACAGGCAAATCAAGAAATTGCTTCGTTAAAGGAGCAAATAAAACAGGTTCCTAAGGAGAGTACTGAGAAGCCTAAGCCAACTGAAACTATAAATAAATCTGTAGACAGCTCTAACAATACGGCTACCATGACGCTTCAAATTTATAGTGGCATGGCCCCATATACGGTGGCAAAAAAGCTAGAAGATGGCGGTATCATTGACAATAGTGTGGAGATGGAGCTCTTACTTGCCAATGCAAAATACGCACGAAGCTTACAAATAGGTTCCTATGAGGTCAATTCCTCGATGTCCTTAGAGGAAATTGCAAGGCTAATTACAGGAAAAAAACAATAAATAGGAAAAGGGGCTGTCAATATTAGAGTGACAGCCTTTTCTATTTACTTTATGAAATATGATTTAAGAAGGCTTGCATCATGAGACTGCCCTCTTCTGTACCAATGGATTCTGGATGGAATTGCAGACCAAAAAGCGGATAATTTTTGTGTTGCATTGCCATAATTTCGCCATCATCACTTGCGGTAGCTAAAATTTTAAAGTCCTCATGTAGAGTACTCCTCTCAATAATAAGCGAATGATAGCGCATGACCTCAACTTCACCGTCTAATTGTGCAAATAATCCTGCTTTTTTATATTGAAGTGTAGATAGCTTACCATGCATAATATTTTTAGCCTGCACAATATTGCTTCCGAAAGCCTGACCAATAGCTTGGTGTCCAAGACAAATACCTAAAATCGGAAACTTTTTATAAAGCTCTTCTACTACTTCCACTGTTATACCTGCATCTGTTGGCGTTCCTGGACCAGGGGATAAAATAATCGCCTGTGGCCGCATGCTCTCAATATCAGCTACAGTAAGCTCGTCATTTCGTACAACTGTTACTTCCTTTCCAAGTATTGATATTTGCTGATATAGATTATATGTGAAAGAATCGTAGTTATCGATTAGTAGAATCATTTTTTTACCTCCAATAGTGCGCGAGCTTTATTCAATGTTTCTTCGTATTCAGACAATGGTACAGAGTCATACACAATGCCTGCGCCAGCCTGAACATGGGCACTTTGATCCTTAATAATCATCGTACGAATGGCCAGTGCCAAATCCATATCCCCAGTTGTAGAAATATAGCCAACTGCTCCAGCATAAACACCACGCTTCACAGGCTCTAGCTCATTGATAAGCTGCATAGCACGAATTTTCGGTGCACCTGATACTGTACCTGCTGGCAGACAGGCACGGAGAACATCTAAAACATGCACATCCTCATGTAATTCTCCGATAACCTCTGAAACGATATGCATAACATGCTTATAGCGTTCAATATTCATATACTTTACAAGTTTTACAGTTCCAATTTTTGAAATTCGCCCTAAATCATTACGACCTAAATCTACTAACATCCGATGTTCAGCAATTTCTTTTTCATCATTTAATAAGCCCTCTGCAATAGCATGATCCTGGTCCTCTGTTTGACCTCTAGGCTTTGTGCCCGCGATTGGATTTGTCGTTACTTTACGATCTTTTACCTTCACTAAACTTTCTGGGGATGTTCCCAAAATAGTGTATGTTCCATAGTCCATATAGAACATATAAGGCGAGGGATTAGATGTGCGTAATTGACGATATAAGGCAAATGGATTTCCAGTAAAGGATGAGGTAAAGCGTTGGGATAAAACAATTTGGAATATATCACCCTTAAGAATATGCTGTTTCGCACGTTCAACTAATGCGATAAATTGTTCTTTTGTAATTATCGGCTTGAAATTTAGCTCTCCAAGCTGCATCTCTTTAAACGTCGCTCCAGCGTATAGTTGCTCTTCAATCCGGGTGATCTCAACTTCCATTTCCTCAAGGGAACGCCCGTCAGCGAATAAATCAATAGCTGCCAATGTAATCTCCTGCTTTAAATGATCGAACACAATAAACGTATCATAGAAAAAGATATGGACGTCTGGCATTTCTAAATCATCCTGTAAGTATTCACCTATTCTCTCAGTATAAAAAGCAGTTTCATATCCAAAGAAACCAATGGCACCCCCAAAAAAGGCAAAAGGATAGTGCTCTTGATGGAACGGCATGACCTGCTTTAATTTTGCAAGTACATTCTCGCTTCCCTTTTCTATATGAAGATCTCTAGTAAAAGTATAACCATCCCTATCGCCAAATAATTCTGCAATTGGGTTAACGGCGATAAATGAGTATCGGCCACTCTCCTCATGCTTGGCTGACGATTCGAATAGCATTTTATGCTTTCCTTCAAGTGATTGATAGACGGAAATAGGCGTCATCATATCCCCTTGCAATACCTTCATGGTATACGTTCTAAGCTCAACTGTCATAATTCTCTCTCCTTCTCTAGGCTCTACTCTTCTACACCTGAAAACATAGCTTAATTGTATCCGGATTTTTTCGAGCTCACTCGAAAAGCCCCTCTTCAGCATTCAACCACCCACTTTAGAGATGAGGGATTTTTGCTGATTCAAGAAAAAAAGGCCTTTCCATCACAAAAGGACGGAAAAGCCGTGGTGCCACCTTCATTGGTCTCCTGAAAGACCCACTCTAAGCCTTATAACGTAGGCAGACGCTAATCCATACTTTTTTCAGGATTAGAGCTCCGAAGTCCATTCACCATTCATTTGCACTAGTTTCCACCAACCACTAGCTCTCTATAACAAATAATAATAGCTACTACTCTTCATCAAAGCTGATTACTCACCTACATTGTAAACCAAAAAAACTAACAATTCAAATTATTTTTTAGTCCCAAACCATTCTTCATCTGCTGGATTTATTAATACAATTTGAAGTTCCTCAACGATTTGACGAATTGCAAATAAAATATCCTGACGTACATCTAACATGACAGCTGTGTCATTGCTTGCCACATAAAAACGCACAAGGACACGGTAATAGCTCGGATAAAATTCATCGATAAAGACATGAATCATTTCCTTTTCAGTCTTATTATGCAAATAAATTTCTTTTTGAATGGCACTTAAGGCACCTCGTATGGATTCTTCCTCATTTTCAGTAGAAACATATAAAAAATGCTCACATTTTCTTTTTTCTCGTCTTGAGAAATTATAGATTGGACGATTGACCAAATAAGAGTTCGGTACATATACAAGTCCTTTATCACCTGTTTGAATCAACGTACTGCGAAGATTAATATCCTCAATGGTTCCCTCAATTTTTTGGTCCTCTGTTGCAATCCAATCGCCAATTTTAAAGGGGTTATCCAACGCAACTGACATTCCACCAAAAACATGTGCTAACGTATCACGAATACCAAAGGCAATTGCTACACCAGTTAAACCAATACCTGTTAAAAACCCATTTAAGTTAAAGTCCCAAAAGGAAGCAATGGTAAACATAGCAAAAATCATGATGAGCACTTTTCCTATCCGAAGAAAAAACGGTAATAGGACATTTGCTTCCTCTTCACCATTTAGTGGCAAAGGTTGTTTTGTATAAAAGTTCAAAACATCGTATACCCCTTTGAAAGCGAAGAAAACAATAATCGACAACACAAAATTTTTGGACGCTTTATGTGTGAATAATGGTACATCTATTAAATAGGATAAGCTGATTACGATAACGGAAGCCATAAATGCGTAGCGAATCGCCTTATTAAATTGTGCCAGCACCGTTGCCTGAAAATTGCGCTGTCGATTTTCTAAAAATACAACAATACGATTAATAATTTTCTTTATAACAAAATACTGAAAAAGCCATCCAATACCGCAGAGAGCGATAGCTATAATTACATCCATCCACGTTGGAACTGTAACACTGGGTGGTATTAACCATTTCAATAAATCCATATTTTTCTCCTCTAATTACTATGTATATGCACACAATAAGAGCCAATCACTTTGAAGATCAGCTCTTATCGTTATTGAATAGCATCATCCGCAAAGATGGCCTTATTGGCAAACCAAAATTGTTGCTCATTAAAATTATGCTCATGCATAGCGATAACTGAAAATTCTGCGTGATATTTCTTTTTCATTTCCTCTAGCATTGTTTTCGTTTGCTTTCCAACTAGATGCTGACCATCAATAGGCCTTCCTTCAGTGAAGATAATAATATCTGCTTCACTGCAATGTTGATTTTCCTGCAGCAAGCCTTTAACAAAATGTAATACGGGCAGTATTGCAGCTTCTCCCTTTGCTTTGTATTCCATAAAATCCTTAAAATCAGATAAATTCAAATGACCATTTTCAAAGCGATAGTGTACATGAATTTGATAGTCATAGGGGACAATATACAAATCTCTTTGCTCACGATGTGCACTCATAAATAATGGTAAAATCATACTTTTACAAAGCTCTGTATAGGCTTCCATCCCCGTTGTTTGTTCAAGACAGATAATGATTGGTCCAGGATCTTTTTTATAATCATTAAAAGGAACATATAGGATATTTCCTTTTTTTCTTGTTTGACGCTTTAGCTTTTGGCGTCTTACTTCCTCCCACTTTTGCTCATAATATAAGCGCTGTTCTTTTCCATTGGCTAATCGCTCCGCTTGCTCAATCGTTGGTATATTTTCTTGAATTTCTTGCATGATATCTGCCAATTCAAGTGCAAATGCTGCCATATTTCGTAATGCTTCACTTTTGTAAAAATAATCAATAAAATAATGTTGTTCCTTGTCACTTAATTCTTCTAGATGTAAGTTTTCATATAGAAAGCGTAAATAATCACGTTGCTCTGACGTGATTTCAATAGCAAATTTTGCTATGAGTGAATCTACAGCGTCTTTCACGAAGCAGCACCTCCTTCGCCCATTTATTTAAATAATGTCTATAGTATAACCAAAATAATTTTTTGACAATACAAATCCACCCAAATATTTGACGCAAAATTGGTAAACAATGTTGCTGCTATCACCTTTATTTGCATAAAAAAAGAAGAGCTTGTTGCTGGCTCTTCTCTTCATTAATTATTTAATTCATAATGTTTACCTTTAACTAAGTAAAATAAATGTTCTGCAATATTTGTGGCATGATCCGCTGAGCGCTCTAAATAGCGGCACACAAAAGTTAAGTGCGTGATTTGAGAAATATGAGCTGGATTTTCAGCCCCTGCACGAAGTAAAAGCGTGATTGTCGCGCCATATAAATCATCGATATAATCATCTAATTCTGCAATTTCTTTTGCATGAACCGTATCTTCCTCAGTAAAGGCTTTAATAACACTCTCCAGCATTTCTACTGTTTTATTGCACATCGTTTGCAAATTCGTAGTAGAAAAAACTAGTGGCTCTTTTCCAATGCGAATTGTCTCTTTGGCGATATTAACCGCATAATCTCCAACTCTTTCCATATCCGAAGCAGCTTTCACTAATACCATCAGACGACGTAAATCGGTAGCTACGGGCTGCTGCTTGGCAATCAGTAAAATGACATGATCATTAATAGTTTCCTCAAGTCGATTAATTACTAAATCATCTTCAAGTATTTTCAGAGATTTCTCTAAATCCTGCTCTATTAATGCCTGAAAAGCTAATTTTAAGGCATTGATACTACTTGTAGCAATCTCGACAAATTGTGCTTGCACTTCTTTTAATTCCTGTTCAAAACGTTCACGTACAACCATTCTTGCCTCCTCCTTAACCGAAACGACCTGATATATAATCTTCAGTACGTTGATCTGCAGGTGTCTGGAAGATAACGTCTGTTTTATCGTATTCAACAACCTCTCCACTTAAGAAAAATGCTGTACGATCAGAAATTCGCGCTGCTTGCTGCATATTATGTGTAACGATGACAATCGAGTAGTCCTTTTTCAGTTCTTGAACAAGTTCCTCCACTTTTAATGTCGAAATAGGGTCAAGTGCAGATGTAGGCTCATCCATTAAAATAACATCTGGTTCAATCGCTAAACAACGAGCAATACAAATACGTTGTTGCTGACCTCCTGACAAACCATATGCATTTTGATTTAAACGGTCCTTTACCTCATCCCAAATAGCCGCACCACGTAATGATTTTTCTACAATTTCATCAAGAATCTTTTTATTTTTAATACCATGGATACGTGGACCATAGGCAATATTATCATAAATGGATTTTGGGAATGGGTTTGGCTTTTGGAAGACCATCCCTACACGAGTACGTAATTCCTCCACTGTATAGCTTTTGTCTAAAATATTACGCTCACGATAGACAATTTCTCCAGATGTGCGAACAATCGGCACTAACTCTACCATTCGATTTAACGTTTTTAAATAGGTAGATTTACCACAACCTGATGGACCAATGATAGCAGTCACTTCATTTTCATAGATGCTTAAATTGACATCTTTTAAGCCATGATGATCTCCATACCATAAGTTTAAATGACGAGTATCATATACTATATTTTTAGCAACATCAGCCGAAAGCTTTGGCGCCGTTTGAATCGATTTGACAACTGATTTTTCCTCTTTAAAATCTAGTACCATAAGGTCACCTCATTAATAACGTTTTTGGAATTTATTTCGAATAAAGATTGCAATAGAGTTCATCAATAAAAGCACTGACATCAAGACTAAAATACCGGCTGCCGCCACATATTGAAATGCCTCTTGAGGACGTTTTGCCCAATCATAAATTTGCATAGGTAAAGCTGTGAATTGACTTAATAAACCATTAGGTAAAAATTGTAAAATTACAGGAATCCCTAAAACAACAAGTGGTGCTGTTTCACCAATAGCTCGAGACAATGCTAAAATACTACCTGTTAGAATTCCTGGAATGGCAGCTGGTAATACGACACGCACAATCGTTTGCCATTTCGTTGCTCCCATCCCATAGGATGCTTCCCGTTGTTCGCTTGGTACTGCACGAATGGCTTCCTGTGCTGCCACAATGATAACAGGTAAAATTAATAAGCTCATTGTTAAACCAGCTGCTAAAACACTTTTACCTAATCCCAACATACGAACAAAAATTGTTAATCCCAATAAACCAAAAACGATGGAAGGTACACCTGCTAAGTTAGAGATATTCATGCGAATAAAGTCATTTAGTTTATTTTTTTTAGCATACTCTTCTAAATAGATTGCCGTTCCAACACCTAAAATAATGGATACGGGTGCAACCACACCCATCAACCAAAGAGAACCAATTAAAGCAGCCTTGATACCAGCTTTATCAGCAAAGCGTGATGCATAATTTTTCAAGAAATCGAAAGTTAAATAATCAATACCTTGTGTGACAATTCGATAAAGTAAAATGGCTAGAGTCACTAAGGCAAATGTAGTTGCTAAAAGGAAAAATACCTTCCAAACTTTATTAAATGTAATACGCTTTGTCATTCGTTTCATGACGACCTTGTCATCAATATAGCGCATGCTCATGCTAGTAAACCTCCCTAAAGCGTTTCGATATATAATGAGCAAGTAAATTCATCACTAATGTAAAGATGAATAATGTGAATCCAACTGAATAGATCGAGTAATAAATCGTTGTACCATAACCAGCATCACCTGTCGCAACTTGTACAATATAAGCTGTCATGGTTTGAATAGAATCGGTCACATCTAAATCAAATTTTGGTGTAGAACCACCTGCAAGCGAAACAATCATCGTTTCACCAATTGCCCGGGAAATAGCTAGTACAACTGAAGCGACTATACCTGATAATGCCGCTGGTAATACAACTTTAATGGCAACCTCAAATTTTGTTGCACCTAGAGCCAAAGCACCTTCACGCATACTATTTGGAACAGAGGACATAGCATCCTCAGAAAGTGATGTAATCATTGGTAAAATCATAATCCCAACTACGATTCCTGGACTCAGTGCATTAAATAGTTTTAACCCAGGAATAATTTGCTGTAGCATTGGTGTGACGAATGTTAATGCAAAGAATCCATAAACGATTGTTGGAACACCTGCTAATACCTCTAAAATAGGCTTTACAGTACGTCTTATTTTTTCACTTGCATATTCACTTAAATAGATAGCTGAAGCAATGCCAAATGGTACTGCAACAATTATGGAAATCAGTGTCACTTTCAATGTACCAGCGATTAAAGGTAAAATCCCAAATAACGGTTCCTTTCCTGAAAAAGGTAGCCACTGTGTACCAAAAAGGAAATCCGTAATCGACACGCGTTTAAAGAATTCGAACGTTTCAAAAATTAGTGTGAAAACAATGCCGAATGTTGTTAATATAGAGATAAGAGCTGCAGAAAATAATAGAGTTGGCATTGCTTTTTCCACTATTTTCTTCGTTTTATGATTGCGCGAATTCGCAATTAATTGCTGCACAGATGTTGTCTTATTTTCTTTTTGAGAAACCATTGGGAACTCCTTTCAAATAAGAGAGGGAAAGAGCATACATCTCTTTCCCTCTATGCATGTCTTCTTATTTTAAGCCTTCTAATGTTTTTAAAGCTTCTGTATATTGTTCTTCAGGAAGACTAACATAGCCAACTGCATTTGCCATATCTCCACCATGTTCAAGCGTAAATTTAATGAAATCATATGCCGCTTCATTGTCTTTCATTGCACTATTTTTCACATAAACAAATAGTGGACGTGACAATGGTGCATATTCACCAGTTTCAATCGTATCATTTGTTGGCTCAATACCATTTACTTTGACAATGTTTAATTTATCTTTATTTTCCAAGTAGTACGCATAGCCAAAGAAACCAATAGCATTTTTATCACCTGCAATACCTTGAACTAGCATGTTATCATCCTCTGATAATGTTGCTGAACTTGCTAGATCTGCTCCATCTAACACTACTTCGTCAAAGTAATCGTACGTACCTGAGTCAGTACCTGGTGAGTAGTACACGATTTTTTCATTTGGCCATGATGGATCAATATCAGACCATTTTTTAGGTGTTCCATCTTCAATCCAAATTTTCTTTAATTGATCTACCGTTAAATCCTTCGCCCAATCATTTTCAGGATTCACGACTACTGAAATACCATCATATGCTAAAGGAAGCTCTGTATAAGCAATTCCTGCTTGTTCCAATTTTGCTTTCTCTTCATCTTTAACATGACGAGATGCGTTAGAAAAGTCTGTCTCACCTGCGATGAATTTTTCAAAACCACCACCTGTACCAGAAACACCTACCGATACTTTGACATCTGGTTGAGTTCCTGCATACTCTTCAACAACTGCTTCAATAATTGGTGCTACTGTTGATGAACCATCCCCAGCTACAGCCCCTTGCAGTTTTTTGTCAGCAGTGTCTTGTTCTGAGCTTGCTGGTGTTTTTGTTTCTGCGTTGTTACCATTTTGCGCAGAGTCACTGCCACATGCACCAAGCATTAAAGCTGAACCCATTACCGCTGTCATCGTTAAGTACTTCCACTTTTTCATCTCATTTGCCTCCGTCATTAACTTTTTTATAGTTGTTTGTCTTACAATCTTTACTATAATGTTTGATTGTTGAATTCGTATAAACAGTTCGTAAAAGAGACGTAAAGGAATGTAATGCTTTGTAAACGATTGTAAAGATGAATTTACAATTACAAATACTTGCTTCCTTATTGAAAGATGCTATAATAAGCAATTGTGTCATGAATTAATAGAAGAGGAGTTTGACTTTGTGATTAAGCATGTAAAAGTACAAAATGCCGATTACTTTAAAACATATCTAACACTCGTAATGGAACATCGAGAATTCTCTTTACAGGAAGCTGTTGATTTTATGGTTGAGTCCTATTTCTGTAATAATATAGAGCTTTACGGAAAAAAACCAAAGCAACAATTTGAATTAGCAATACAACAACTATCTGCGTAGAATTTCATATGCATTATTATATAGAAGAAAACACGGTATGGAGATTTTAATTTCATACCGTGTTTTCTATATCACAACTGACAAAAACCGCTAGGCATTTAAATGCTCTAGCGGTTTCTCTTATTGTTGTTCATCTTCACCAATTTTATCTTTTGTCACAGCTGGTAAAATAGGCTGTGTTACATCACTATCTGTTACTTTTTCAGTTTTATATTTTTCTTTTAATTCATAATATTTATCCAGAGCCTTTCTAGCAATCTCACTATTAGCCGAAAATGGTTGTTGAGGGTTTGTTGATGCCCAAGGAATAACTACAGCGTAGGCAATTTCAGGATTTTCATAAGGGGCAAAACCAACATGTGTATACGTAAGTGTATATGTACCCCAATTTTCTCGCAAATCCCCATAATATATTACCTCTGCAGTTCCTGTTTTCCCTGCCGCTGTATATGGTGCATTTGCAAAGTGTCTTTTAGCTGTACCATGTGCACCTGTATAGACACGACGAAGCCCTTGTTTTACATAGTTAATTTCATCTGATGAATTATCAATACGATTTAAAATCGTTGGTCCAACCTCTGTTACTAATTGACCAAGCTCCTGTCCATCTTCTGATGGCTGACGCACTTCTTTCACTATATGCGGCTGAATTCGATAGCCACCATTTGCAACGGTTGAAATATATTGTGCTAATTGTAAAGGTGTATACGTATCGTACTGTCCGATTGCTAAGTCAAGTAACTTCCCTCCATAGGTTGGACCAGAAGGACCTTGAACACCGCTAAATTCATTTGGTAAATCAATCCCTGTTTTTACGCCTAACCCGAACTGTGCATAGGAATTACGCATTTTTGAGAAAGTATCGTCCTTTAAACGTAGAGGCATTTTATAACTATAAGGTGTTTTATTAATGAGTAGAGCTGTTTTAAACATAAATACGTTAGAAGATTGCTCTAAGGCCCTTAAACCATCCATCTGGATATAGCCAGATGGATTAAAAATAGATTTTTTCGCCTTAGTACCCAATAAGGTGATTGGTTCGTCGCCTAATACAGTCCGTGTTGTAATTGCTCCTAAATTGTACCCCGTTAGTAATGTTGCTGCCTTAACTGCAGAACCTGCCTCATAAGCTGTTGTAAAGTTACCATATGAATAATCAACGACTACATTTTTTCCTGTCTCTGAATCTTTTTCAATCTTCTTACCAACCATTGATAATATGTCTCCAGTATTTGGATCCATCATAACTAAAAATGCACGATCTAATAATTTTGAACCGGAACGTGCTTTTAAATTAAGTAATTCTTCTTCGACAATTTTCTCTGTTGCAGCAGTTAATTCACTATCTAATGATAAGACCAAATCTTTACCAGGCTCACCTTCATAGGTTGTCACGGTATCGACTACCTGCCCTTTTCTATTCGTAATATTTTTAACAACTGCTTTTTGCCCTTGTAGTAAATCTTCATATTGTGCTTCAATATAACTTTCACCAACGCGGTCATTACGTGAATAATCACGAGCTAAATAGTAATTCAGCTTTTCCTTTGGAATCCCTTTCGCCGGGACAGTTGTTCGCCCTAAAATAGAAAGAGATGATAATTTCACACGCTTCCAATCTGTTGTTGTGTTGACGCCTGGCATCTCTGTTAAGCGTTCTGATACACGTGCAAATTCATCTGCTGATACATTTTCACTTTTAATAATTTGAGGTGATAAATTATAGCCAGA
Organism: Lysinibacillus sp. UBA6686; assembly: GCF_002455205.1. NCBI lineage: Bacteria > Bacillati > Bacillota > Bacilli > Caryophanales > Bacillaceae > Lysinibacillus > Lysinibacillus sp. UBA6686. The sequence goes on from NZ_DKJS01000085.1 coordinate 22,683, forward strand.
AGCCATCTCTCGATAGATTGCTAGTATTTCTAAATCTGCCTCTGTCAATTGTAAAAGCTCTTCATTTGTAATACGTTCCCGCACAAGTTTATCAATCTCTGCGTTGATTTGGCTTGTTGTAATATCTTTTTTTTGTCGAATTTTGTCTTCTTCAGCCTTTGTCACTTTTTTATAGGCAGCATCATGGTTTTTAAGTATCCAAAAATCCTGCTTATCGCGCAATGTCACACGATTTGTAGGCTGTTCAATTAATTGTGCTAGCTTTTCAGCGATTTTTAGCATTTCCTCTGTTTTCGTTGTTTGCATTTTCGTATAGGTAATAGCATTTTCAGGGTGATTATCGACTAAAATACGCCCGTAACGATCATACATGCGGCCCCTTGGTACACTTGTATTAACAGGGACTTCCTCTGTACTCTCTAAAAATTTTACATACTCTTCCCCTTTCACGATTTGCATATAACCGAGTCTAAAAATTAACATTGAAAATACGATAAATATAGCAAAGAAAAGGACATTCATACGAAATGTTAAATTAGAATGATGTTTTGCTTTAACACTCGCCGCGCGATTTTTCCTTGGTGCTTTGCGCAATATGTATTCCCCTCCTTATCTTAATACAGTTTAAATACACGACATCTAGTATACCATTCGAAGGTACGACAGGAAAGCATGCACTTGATATTTCATGTTTGAAAACATCATTTATTTGACGGCATATTGAAGTGAAAGGTTGCTATTCCCAATCAATCATTTAAAGTTTTTCGATTCTATCCATTACTTGGGCTTTTCTATCCATATCATTGTCAGTTCAATCCATCACTTTTGCATCTCTATCCACCAAAACCATCAAAAAAGGCTATGTCATGGTGAGAATCACCGTTGACATAGCCTTTTATTACTCAATCATTATTTTGCAGCTTGGAATTTTGCTTCCACTACATCCCAGTTCACTACGTTCCAGAATGCACTGATGTAATCTGGACGACGGTTTTGGTAGTTAAGGTAGTAAGCATGCTCCCAAACGTCTAAGCCTAGGATTGGTGTTTTACCTTCCATAACTGGAGAGTCTTGGTTTGGAGTTGATGTAACAGCAACTGAGTCACCATCAACGATTAACCATGCCCAACCTGAACCAAAGCGAGTTGTAGCAGCTTTTGCAAATTCTTCTTTGAATGCATCGAAAGAACCAAATTTAGCGTCAATCGCTTTTGCAACTTCACCAACTGGAGTGTTTGAACCGCCTGGAGCGATTACTTCCCAGAATAATGTATGGTTAGCATGTCCACCACCATTGTTACGTACAGCAGTTTGTTTGTCAGCTGGAAGCGCATCAAGGTTTGCGATTAGATCGTTAATATCTTTCTCTGCAAATTCAGTGCCTTCAACAGCAGCATTTAAATTTGTTACATACGTATTGTGATGTTTAGAATGGTGAATCTCCATTGTTTTTGCATCGATATGTGGTTCTAATGCGTCATAAGCGTAAGTTAATTGTGGTAATTCATAAGCCATTGTTAAGTTCCTCCCTAAAATAAAGAAATAATTAGTACATTCATAGATTATCAAAATTGGTCAAACCATTCAATGAAAAATACTTCAATTTGAAGATTTCAGCCTTTTGACTGAAAACCAATACGTTTACTATCCTACCCTTTTTTTCATATAACTAAACACATAACATGAAAAAGTCAGATAGCGATAAAGAACACAATAATCATAACAATTTGGATAACCGCTTTTGCTACCGTCGAAGTTAAAAAACCTACAAGCGAACCAACACCACTTTTAACGGCCTCACCGAATGGGCGACGCTCCACAAGTAACTCAGCAATTACTGCTCCTAAAAATGGTCCTATTAGTATTCCTGCAACAGGTATAACGAACGGTCCAATTAATAAACCAATGGTACTACCCCACATCCCTGCATTTGTACCACCGAACTTTTTAATACCAAAGGCGTTTGCTACTGTATCTGCACCAAATAACAGCACAACAAATAAAATCTCAATTGCCCAGAACAACCAATTTAAATCGGTAAATGAGAAAAATAATCCATAGACTATAAAGCCGCCAAGTAAAAAAATAACCCCTGGAATGATGGGGTACACCAAACCAATAAATGAAATGATAAAGCAGGCAATCACTAATATCCAGCCAACAATTTCCACCTAAATTCGCTCCTTTTGCTGTGTGCATTGCCTATCATACGTACAAGCAAAACCAAAAGTTTCAATTTCTTAATGTCGAATCCCTAAAATAGAATCGGCTATATTTACGGCATGGTCACCGATACGCTCTAAGTTGCTCACAATATCAGTATAAACAATCCCTGCGGCACCACTACACTCATTTGCATTTAAGCGTGCAATATGCTTTTGTCGTAGCTTATCCTCCATATCATCAATCAGACTTTCCAGCTCCGTTACTTCCTGTGCTAAGCTTAAACTTGCAGTATCCAGGGCCTCTATGCTCTTGCGTACCGCTTCAATTGCCAGGCTAAACATGCCAATCAAATCTTGGCGTGCTGACTTACTTAAGCTTACCTCATGGTGATCCTTATATTGTAAAAGCTCTAAAATATTTTCAAAATGATCCCCAATGCGTTCAATGTCGCGTACATTTGTTAGCAATGTGTGGTGTCTTACAGAGTCTGCACGAGAAAGTGGTTGCTTAGACACCATCACTAAATAATTTGTGATTTCCTTGTCTAAATGATTTAGTCCTGCCTCTAGCTGCAAAACAGTTGGAATATGGACAGCTTCACCTGTTTTCATATATAAGAATGTTTCTTCCAAACCACGTAGTGCATGCTCACCCATTCGCAGCACTTCTTCCTTTGCTTGCCCAAGTGCAATTGCTGGAGACGAATCAATAAAGGACGGATCTAAATGCTTCGTTGTTACATCGAAATTTTCGTCGCGTCCAGGCAATAGCTTTGTCACAAGCACCGCCAAGCCACCAATAAATGGTACCTGAATAATCATGTTAATTACATTAAAGGAGCCATGTGCAATGGCAATTTGCATCCTCGGCTCTAGATGGAAGAGCTCACTAATCCATTGAACAAACTGCATAAAGGGTGTAAAAAAGATCATGAAAATAACAGTGCCGATAACGTTAAACAGCACATGCGCCGCAGCTGCACGCTTCGCATAAATAGAAGCTCCTAGCGACGCTAAAACAGCTGTAATCGTTGTCCCAATATTTTCGCCAAATAAAATAGGTAATGCACTTTCCAAGCCAATAAGATGCTCAGCATATAAGCCCTGTAGCACACCCACAGTTGCTGTTGAGCTTTGCACAAGTAATGTAAACACTGTCCCTAAAAAGATGCCAATAACGGGCTGATCTCTTAGATGCAGCGTTAATGATGCAAAATCAGCCAATTGATGAATGGCCTGCATACTTGCGCTCATTAATTCCAAGCCTAAAAATAATCCCCCAAAACCAAATACGATTTGCCCTATATGCTGGTAAGTTGCTTTCTTAAAGAAAAATAATAATCCAGCACCTAATGCCAACAGTGGATAAAAATAAAAACCAATATTAATGCCAATAATAAATGCCGTGATCGTCGTGCCGATATTAGCACCCATAATAACACCAATTGCTTGACGTAATGTTAAAAACCCTGCACTGACAAGCCCGACCGTAATAACTGTTGTTGCAGAGCTTGATTGAATACAAATCGTCACAATTATGCCTACGAGCACACCCATTAATGGATTGGTTGTAAATCGATTCAACCATTCCCGCAGTCGATCATCTGCTGATTTTTGGAGTCCGTCCCCCATAAATTTAATAGAAAATAGGAATACCCCTAACCCACCTAAAAATTGAAACAGTATGTTTTGCCAATCTATCGTCAATTGTATTCGCTCCAATTCTTACATCTCTACTACTCTATTCCTAATCTTTAAATGATAGTGTAGAAAAAGTAAAGAAAACCTTTAACTTCTTTACACAATGTTAACATTTTACCATTCTATTCTCAGCTATTACTACTTATCTCGTATCTTGTCAAAGTTGAACATGATAGAATAGCGATTGGAGGAGATATGCTATGAACCACTCACAACTATTTATTGACAGCTTAATTCATCCTAAAAAACTAGCTGCCTACCGTTTATTACCTATCGGAAAAGTCATTCAATATACCTTTCTACTCATAACAATCGTGACGGTTTTCTCGTTTGGTCGCTTTACAGCTGGTATGTCTGTAAATACCTTTGATATGACAAGTATAAACGGGTTAACTGAATATATAGAGGGCATTAAATGGCTATTGTACCCTGTAACATTCATCATGCTTTTCGTTTTTACAACCATGCTTATTTTTGGGCAAATTGCACTCTATGCCTTAGCAGGTCTATTTATCTTAAAAGTGATGAAGCGTCGAGGGGAATACCGTCATATTTGGCGAACAACAACATTTGCCATGACCTGGGCTATTCTTATCAGCATGCTATCAGATTATCTACCGATTAACAGCACAATTATCTCTATTTTTTCCTTACTTTTAACTGTTACTCTATTAACTATTGCCTTTACAAAATATCCAAAACAACCAATTTCAAAATAATGTGCATGATTCCCCCCTCTTCTAAATATAGTGTAGAAAAGGAGGGGGTTTTTTGCGTCCATTCGTGTTAACAGCCATTATTATTATTATTGCTTTTGTTGTAAAAGTAGATTTAACGGAGGGATCTTTACAATTCTCTGCATTTTCCTTGAAAAATTCTGATAATGCTCTTTGTGAGAAACAACGAGAACCAAATTATATTACTGTACAAACTATTCAAGGCGATACGATTCACAGCCTCTTTGCACTTCATCCTGCAAAAGTACCCATGACCTTTCCTGAACGCTTGGAGTTATTTTATCAATTGAATCCACATTTACAATTACAGGCACTTATTCCTGGTGAAAATATAAAGCTTCCATTATCATTTGAATTTGAAAACAAATGTGGAAAATGAAATGTTAACGTTTCTTCCTTGTCCTTATTTTCTTACACTGCTAAAATAAATGTCAGTGACGGCTGATAGTATGGCCCGAAAAGGAGAGAAAGTTAATGAGTGAAATTTGTCACCGTTCAAATACACGTCCCGTACGTGTCGGTAACTTAACAATTGGTGGTAGTAATGAATTATTCATTCAAAGTATGTGTACAACAAAAACACATGATGTTGAAGCAACAGTAGCAGAAATACTTCGTCTAGAGGAAGCAGGCTGTCAAATTGTTCGTGTGGCAGTACCAGACGAGCGAGCAGCGGATGCCATTGCAGAAATAAAAAAACGTATCCATATTCCTCTTGTAGCTGATATTCACTTTGATTATAAATTAGCTTTAAAGGCAATTGAAAATGGCATTGATAAAGTACGTATTAATCCAGGTAATATTGGTCGTAAGGAAAAGGTAGAGGCGGTTGTCAATGCAGCTAAAGCAAAAGGAATCCCGATTCGTATCGGTGTTAACGCTGGTTCCTTAGAGCGTCATATTTTAGAAAAATACGGTTATCCGACTGCAGACGGTATGGTTGAATCTGCCCTACATCATATTAAAATATTGGAAGACTTGGATTTCCACGATATTATCGTGTCCATGAAGGCATCAGATGTAAATCTTGCAATTGAAGCTTATGAAAAAGCAGCGAAAGCCTTTAATTACCCCCTTCACTTAGGGATTACAGAATCAGGTACACTGTTTGCTGGAACTGTAAAATCAGCAGCAGGTCTAGGAGCTATACTCTCAAAAGGCATCGGCAACACGCTTCGTATTTCATTATCTGCTGATCCAGTTGAAGAGATAAAAGTCGCACGTGAGCTTTTAAAATCATTCGGCTTGGCGTCAAATATGGCAACGCTTATTTCCTGCCCAACATGTGGTCGAATCGAAATAGATTTAATTTCCATTGCTAATGAAGTAGAAGAGTATATTTCTAAATTAAATGTACCCCTAAAAGTAGCAGTGCTTGGCTGCGCAGTAAACGGTCCTGGTGAAGCGCGTGAAGCAGACATTGGTATTGCAGGGGCACGTGGTGAAGGTTTACTATTTATGAAGGGCAAAACTGTTCGAAAAGTCCCTGAAGAAACGATGGTAGAAGAGCTGAAAAAAGAAATTGATAAATTAGCTGCAGAAATGGAAGAAAAGCGAGCAGCTGAAGAAGCAGCAAACGCAAACGCCTAGGGAGGTGCTAGCATGAAAAAACCTCGCTTTGGTATTGATATTGACGGAACAGTGACATGTCCCAGTACTCTCATTCCACATATAAATAAACAATACAATGTAAACATTACACTTGATGATGTCTGTGAATATGATTTTTTATCCGCATTTCCACATCCTATTGATCGAGGTGTATTTAATACATGGTTTAAGGAAAATGAGCCTTATATGTATGAGGTATCTGAAGCGGCGAAAGATGCAAAGAGTATTTTAAGTGCTTGGCAAAACGATTTTGAGCTCTACTATATCTCGGCTCGTGGTGAAAATCTTGTAGATATTACTGTTAATTGGTTTAAAACACAAGCTATTCCGTATGATCATATCGAGCTTCTGGGCAGCCATGATAAACTATCAGCAGCAAAAAAACATGCTGTAGATGCGTTCTTTGAGGATAAGCACGATAATGCTGTTATGCTAGCAGAGGAACTAAAAATACCCGTAGTGTTATTTGACACACCTTATAACCGTCTTGCTGTTCCTGACAATGTTGTGCGGGTCAATGACTGGCAAGAAGCTAATCAATTTATTACGCAATTTTTTAAATAAACAAGAGAGCTGTTCGTAAGGTCGAATGAAAACTTGACCTTGCCAACAGCTCTCCCTTTTTTTAATATTGAAATTTAGCCAATGCTATATGCAACGAGTCAGCCATAGTTGCCAATTGCTGGGCCCTGCTATTTGATGTCATGTATTGTTCCATTGTTGCCATAGCTCCTCTGTCCCGCGGAGGATTGCTGGCTCACGGCTATCACATTATCGATTTGTGTGAATCCACAATATGCTGTAAAAATTGCATCCAGTGACTGTTTATTGATATCGATACTATGTTAGTTCACAGCTAGTACAACGCCTTGCATTGCATCACTTGCCTTTGCCGCTTCCCAAACAACCATTTCGATAATCGTGGCAATTTGGCTTGTTGATTTGGCGGATACTGCGAGCTTGCGTACTTCCTCTGCCACAATAGAAAACCCTTGCCATGCTCACCTGCACGTGCCGCTTCGATTGCTTCATTGAACGCCAGTAAATCTGTTTGGCCAAAAATCATATGAATGACCTGAAAAAATCGATTAATTTCTATCGATTGACCACTAAGCAATTGTACAATCGTAGCTGTTAGTGTGCAAGCTCACCAATTTCAATTAAAAGGGGGTAGCTCACTATACTTCAAGTATTCCACGTAACCAACGCTCAACAAAATTTTCAAAGGTAATCCCATAATTTTCATAGACAGCGTGATAGACAAAATATGTTCCTAATCGGTCCAGTAATTCATCATTAATCTTCATCCCAAATCGCTCCCTTTCATTTCTGAGTTTACTAAATTTTCAGATACTAAAAATTCCAATTGCTTGAACATTCAAGTGGAGGTCGTATCGTTGCAAAACCGTCACAATCTGCCGCCTTCATGCCCTTTCTTCGTATTTTTCTTTTCGATAATATAGTAGTAACAACTTACAAAACTGGGGGGACTNNGGCTAACAAAGTTAGCATGTGTAGCATGTTTAGGTGCATTACTAGTCGGCTGTGGGGAACGACTGTCTGAAATTAAAGGTGCAGTTTCAGGCATTAATTCTGCAGCTGATTCCGCAGCGAGTGCCGTTGGTCGTGATGTACATGCTATACGTGCCATTACCATTAACTATAAAAACACAACTTTTACGGTTAATGACCTATTTAAATCTATTTTACGTGACATACGCTGGGATTATGACCCTGACAAAAAAGAGCTTCATGTGAGAGGGACATGGCAAGCACCACTATTTTCTGAACAAACATGGGATGAAGCTATGAAAAAACAGCTCGCAGAAACAGGCGTGGTAAACGTTACATGTATGATAAAGGATGACCAAATCATTGGCTCACACACAGTGGTAACATTAGTTTTTAATGATGAAACAATTTTAGAAATGACTGGTGAAGAGGCTTTAGATTATCTTTACGATACATATTTAAAAAAATAACGTATAACTTTGATCAGTGGGCACACCTCCCACTGGTTTTTTTGTCTATATCTTGAAGTAGTTACATGCATTAAATATCTACCAAAAAAATCTTACAATTTCGAAATATTGAATTCTTTCATTTGATTGTATAAAACCATCACGTTATAATCAAAGTATCACGTGATGGTTTGGAGGTGTTTGCATTGGGACAGAGAAATTAAGAATTGGTGAGCTGGCAGAAAAAACAGGCATTACAAAAAGAACAATTGATTATTACACGAATATCGGCTTATTAGAAGCTGAACGCTCTGCCTCAAATTATCGCTATTATGCCCCTGCTATGATTGAAAGACTTCATTTTATTGAGCAGCGCAAACAGGAGGGTTTATCCCTTGTAGAAATTCAGCATGAATTAAACATCACACCCTATGAAGAAATCGATGTACAAATACTTCGTTTAAAAATGCAAGACTTAGAGCACGATGTAACTTCTCTTCTTGCGCAAATGAACAAACAAGACACTAAACATATTGAAAAAGTTAAAAAAAATGTTTCACCCGAAAGTATTGCACTTATGCAATCTTTGCTTTTACTTATTCATAATTAGGAGGTGACGTTCTGTTTATACAGAACGACTATTTGGAGACCATACTTAACTTATCGATTTTTACCATTTTACTAGCTTTAACTGGCTTTTTCGTGGCAACTGAATTTGCCATCGTAAAAGTCCGTTCCTCTAGACTGGACCAATTAATTGGGGAGGGCAATAAAAAAGCTATTTCTGCTAAGCATGTTGTTAATCATTTAGATGAATACTTATCTGCCTGTCAGCTTGGTATAACTGTAACTGCACTTGGTATCGGGATGGTCGGTGAGAAAACCTTTGAATTTATGCTGCATCCACTTTTCGAGATGGTCGGTATTTCAGATAAATATATGACGGTTTTCACAATTGGCAGTGCTTTCGCGATTGCTACATTTTTACATGTAGTTGTTGGCGAACTAGCCCCTAAAACTGCTGCTATTCAAAAGGCTGAAACGATTACATTGTTGTTTGCCAAGCCTATTATGCTGTTCTATAAGATAATGTATCCATTTATTTGGTTCTTGAATGGTTCTGCACGTATCCTAGTTGGCCTTTTTGGCATGAAGCCTGCTTCTGAGCATGAATTATCACATACTGAGGAAGAATTACGATTGCTGCTATCGGAGAGCTTTAAAAGTGGTGAAATCAATAAAACTGAGCTTAAATTTGTGAATAATGTGTTTGAGTTTGACGAGCGTATTGCTCGTGAAATTATGGTACCTCGCACAGAAATTGCTGGTATTGAGAAGAATGAATCTTTTACAAATATTATCCATTTTATAGCTACTGAAAAATATACGAGATATCCTGTTTATGATGGAGATCGTGATAATATTTTAGGCTTTATTAATGCTAAGGAATTATTTACCTATGGATTGCTTGAACAGCTAACGGATGAATCTCTCGTACTAGAGCAATTTATCAATCCAGTAATTCGGGTGATTGAAACGATTCCAATTCAAAAATTATTGGTACGCATGCAGAAGGAGCGTATTCATATGGCCATTTTAATGGATGAATATGGTGGTACATCAGGTCTTGTTACAGTAGAGGATATTTTAGAAGAAATTGTTGGTGAAATTCGTGATGAATTTGACGATGATGAAATTGCAGAGATTCGAAAATTAAATGACAATCATTACATTTTAAATGCAAAAATGCTTGTTGAAGATGTAGAAAATTTATTGAATATAACCCTCGAAGCAGAAGAAGTAGAAACGCTCGGTGGATGGTTCCTAACAGTTAATAATGGTATTAAAGCAACAAAAAACATTGAACTAGCCCCATATGTATTTAGTATCTACGAGCAGCAAGGGCATCAAATACATTACATTGAGGTGCGCCCTCTTCGAAAGGCATTGCCCTCTATTGTTCAAGCTTAATCACTGAGTTATGGTTTTTTGATTATATCTTTTTTAGCTTTACTAATATTTCACAAAAAGGGCTATTTTGATTTATCATATACTTTTGCCTTATTCCATTATTAGCCATTTCAATATATAATGAAATATGAATATGATTCTATTTTCAGGGGGCATCACATATGAAATTGTTTAAGCTATATCATTCGGACGGTATACACATTATTACGGACGTCAAAAAACACAAAACGAATATCGAACTAAAAACGATTACAGGTGAAACTTTATATATTATCGTTGTCACAGATGAAAACTATACAGTTTACGACGACCGCTTTGCTGGAGCTTCAAAGCAATTAAATTCTGTTGAAGCTTTTGATATTGATGGAAACTTCCGTAGTCTAGATTTCGATAATATGCGCTCACTCTTCCAAGAAGCCTTTACAAAGCTATTACAGGAAATTGCAGAATGTGTGAATGATAATGATGAGCTTGTCGATATTGATACACTTCGTCATAAAGTAAGCGCTCAAATTAAAGGAATCCATTTCCGCGTTATTTCAGACACAAAAAAATACGAATTTTAACAATACGGTGAAACTTTATATCCTGGGTAACAAAGTTGCCTGAACCAATTGGGCTTTGGTGAGCAGTTTAAGATACCAGCGGGATAAAACAGACTGTTCAATATCATTTGGACAGTCTGTTTTACATTAATAAGCCATTTTAATATCAAAGCTGAAATCACGCTCTCCAATGCATTGATGTATAATGGTACTTAACGATCTGAAAGAAAGGGTGTTTGGATGAATCGTGAACAATTAATCACACTTATTTCAGAAAAACTGAAATTAATCCGTACCGAAAAAGATTTAACACAGGATCAGATGAGCGATTTACTAGGGCTTTCAAAAAAAACACTTGTTCAAATTGAAAAAGGTCGTATACAGGCTGGTTGGACAACAACAGTGGCAGTTTGTACCTTATGCCGAGAAAGCTCAATTTTACAGCATGAGCTTGGTGGTGACCCACTTGAGGTTGTGGATTTGATTGCGAATAACGGAACATTACAGCCAAAAGAAAAAACAATGGGTGGTTACATATGGTGGAAAAGCCTAAGTGAATACAATAGTTATCGCCTGCAGCAAAATGTTATTAGTCAACATTTTCGAATTTTAGATTCCAATAACTATCGGCTTCTCTCAACATTTGATGAAAATATTGCAAAGCAAGCATGGCAAAAACTCAAAGAATAACCAAATGCTACTGTCTATAAGATAATCGGTGGGGTTTTCCTTATCCCCACCGACGCTTAGTTGATTGCTACTTATTTATGATGCAAACATGATTATTAAATACATAATAAAGGATAAAAGATAAGCAACCCGTAATAATCGAAGCTCCATATAACCACGATGTGGCGTTAATTTTTGATTTATCCAAAATTGCCAGCAGCATAATATGATTGCGACAGGTATTAACCAACCTGCATACAACGGACTCTTTAATTTAACTGCTGCAAACAGTATGATCATTGACACACCAATATCCACTAGCAACCACTTTTTTTCTGGATAGAGGTCTGGCTTTTTTGGAAGTCTGTATTTTTTTCGTATTAAAAAACTCAAAAGAGCTTCCACTATCATAACTCCTAGTATAACAAGTGGCCATAATGACCAATTCTTAAAATTGTTTTTTAACGCTATTATTTCCTCATCCATTTTTACAGCCATTTCTTTAGAGATTGTATAATATATTTTTTTATCCCAATCAAGCATTAATAATTCCCCATTTTCGTTAGCAAAACGATTCCATTTTAGGCGTTGCTGATGTCCATCCTTAAAGGTAATGACTAGATCATACGTATCATTATCAAATACCTGCATTTCACTTTCACTCGGGAAAATTTCTTGCTGTACGGCTAATAATGTTTCTAGCTCCCTATAGACCTTTGGAGAAAGCTTTTTCACGCCCAAATAAAGTCTTGAATCTTTACCAATAAATTGGTTTTTTGAATCGGCTGCTATATAATGAACTGATGCTATTTCCTCCTTTAAAGGAAGCATCGCATTTTTGGAATTCTCATTGCCATTTACTAACAAGATGATGAATAAAAATAACATAACAAGTACACCTGTAAATGCTGTACGATACTGCCATTGATGACGTTTTGTTTCCACCTTCATTTTTTTCTCTAGATTTTCCCACGTCAGCTCTTTATCTTTTGTTGATCTTGTTAAATCCTGCATTTGTCGTAAAGCATTTTTTATTGAATCATTCATAGCATATTCCCTCCTCCCCCAGTATTTTTCGTACTACCCTAAGACCACGTGTCGTATTATTTTTCACCTTTGCTTCGCTCCAGCCAAGTAAATCACTGACTTCTTTAACAGATAGCTCCTCGATATAACGCAAAATAATAGCTTCCCGGTATTCAAGCTTTATCTTAAAAAGTGCTTGAAAAACAGCTAAAAAAATTTCCCCTTTCAGTAAAAACTCCTCTGGTAACAAGGCTTCATCTTGTAAACAATCCTTTTGAAAAAACGGGATAAATTGATAAATTCGCTTTCGTCTATAGTGATCGTATACTAAATTTCGGGCTATTTTTCTTAACCATGTAAGAATATTTGCTTCCTTCCTATATGTATGCAAGTATTGATAGGCTTTAAAGAATGTTTCCTGTGTTAAATCTTCTGCTAGCTCCTTGTTTCCTACCAAATAATAAATATATTTAAAAATAGAATCACTGTGCTTTTCATAATCTTGTTGAAATTGCTGTAGCAACTAAACTCCCTCCTTTCTACTATTCCAACACTATAGACGAACGATGAAGGAATTGGAATCACTCTGACATATGATAAAGTAAACTTTTCATTAGTGAAAAATTTAAGATGTGATAATAGGACTTGAACCTCTACTAAATAAGAAGTCCATTGCTTAAAGCATTGATAAGATAGAATCTCCATTCACCAATACTATTTCGGAAAAGAGAAAACTTTCGTAAATAGTAATTCGTCTAGAGGAGTAGAAAAGTCGAATTTTGCGGAACTATTCTCTATACTAAATAGTAACTGTACTTAACTGGAAAGGATGCACTTATATGAATAGAATACTAGCTATTAGTGATATACACGGGGAATTAGAACTTTTTGAGGAACTATTAATGGCAGCAAATTATGATGCTGCACAGGATCAGCTTTTTCTACTAGGTGATTATATCGATCGAGGACCTGCCTCAAGCGGTGTTTTAAACCTAGTAAGCGAATTGCGAGCTATGGGTGCACGGGTTCTATTAGGAAACCATGAGGCAATTATGCTAAAAGCCTGTCGCTCTGGTCATCTAAAGCCTTGGAATCATTGGGTAGGGCTCTGTGGCGGAGATGCTACGCTGGCAAGCTATGGTTATCAGGTAGCTGATTTTGAAGAAGCCATTCGTAATAACACCTTACCAACTTTTATTCAGACATTACCGAAGCTTGAAGAACATTTACAGCTTATCGAAACGCTTGAAATTTATATTGAGTTAGAAGATGCTATCTTTGTACATGGTGGCGTCGTTCCTGGAGTAGCTTTGGCTGAAACTGACCCTATGCAATTGTTATGGATACGAGAGGAATTTCATACAGGCTATCAGGGAGATAAAACGGTCATCTTTGGCCATACACCTACGTATAGACTTCATCAAAACCCTACTAATTACAATGTCTATTTTGGAGAAAATCATATAATTGGCATTGACGGTGGAGCTGTCTTTGGCGGACAATTACATGCGTTGGAATGGCCTAGTCGCCAAATCATATCAGTAGATAAGAAAAAGCCAACAAGTGATGAATAACTTGTTGGCTTTTGTTGTAATCGGATGATATTAATACAATTTAAAAATAACACCTACTAAAGAGTACACAATCACTGTTGAAAACAAAATAGTCATATGGAATAGTGAGAAGACAAACATTTTTGTCGCCCATTTAATTTGATCCTTGTTACTATGGTAGCCGTAAATACTCATTACAAGCCATGCGATACTAAGCAATAGCGCCACAAGCATAATGCCGATACTTAAAGAGCCGAATAGAAAACTTGATAAAATTAGTAATAGTAAATAAAAGTTCGTTTGATAATACGTTCGGCGCATTCCTTTTACAACCGGAAGCATTGGAACTTTAGCCGCCTCGTAGTCAGCATGCTTACGAATAGCAATAGCATAAAAATGAGGCATCTGCCATATAACCATAACAAAAAATAGACCAAGTATCGCTGGATGTGTAATGTCGGAAGAGACTGCTGCCCAACCTATGACAGGTGGAATTGCCCCTCCTATACTTCCAATTTCTGTATTATAGATAGTGCGGCGCTTTGTCCACATTGTATACGGCACTACATACAAAAATACTCCAAGGAAACCAAATGCTGCAGCTAGTGGTGATGCAAGATATAGTACAACCACACCCAAAATAAGCATAATAAATGCCAAAGTCAGAGTAGATTTCGTGGACATTTCGCCTGTAACTGTAGGACGACTTTGCGTACGAGGCATAATAGCATCAATGTCCCGATCATAGACATTATTAAATGCCCCTGCGGCTCCTATAACAAGTGCAGAACCTATAGTGGCAAAAATAATTTCAGGAATATTCTCGATAAAAGTCATTTTATTTTTGTACATCCCAAGTGTTAAACCAGCCCACATAGGAATTAAATTGGATTTAATAATCCCTGTTTTAACTGTTTGCGCTAAAATAGTAGAGCGAGATTGTTGTTGATGCTCCGTTTTTAGATTTTGTTCCATTCATCTTAATTCCTTTTCTCTCATAATTTCTACAAGCTATCTTCAATAGAAAACGACAAATTTTGCATACATATCAAATTATTATTTTACCTCTTTAAGCTAGAGTCTGTCTCTATGTTCACATAAAGTACATGATTTCTTTATCGTAAGTATAAAGAAGCAGTTCCATTCACAACATCTTCTATGATACCACCGACTGTCGTGAATTTGAACCTTATTGCCTTGATTCTTTGCATATTGCTATTCAAGAAAAACAATCTATTTTATACTAATGTGTATGTTTGGACTATATAAAGGAGTGTCTACCACGTGAAATATGGATTTATCGGCCTTGGTAATATGGCGACAGCTATTATTAAAGGTATGTGCAAAAGCGGGGATTTCGATTCTACCCTGATCTACGGATATAATCGGACGAAATCCAAAACAACAAAATTAGCAACCTCTTACGGTATTCAAGCTACAGACTCTATCGCAGCAATAATGTCAAATTGTTACATTATTATTCTTGGTGTTAAGCCTCAAATGCTGCCAGATGTTTTACCAGAGTTAAAAAAATATTTACATGACAATCACGTCATTGTTTCCATTGCTGCAGGCAAAAATATTACATATCTACAAGATTATTTATCTAAAGATACCCCGATTATTCGTGTAATGCCAAATATCAATGCCCTTATCGGCGCATCCACAAGCTGCTATACAGCAAGTGAGCAAGTATCAACTGCACAGCTTCAACTCGTTATTTCCTTGTTTGAAACAGTTGGCACAATTATGGAGGTGCCAGAACGTTTATTTTCTATTTTTACAACAATAGGTGGGGCTTCACCAGCATTTACTTATATGTATATCGACGCTTTAGCACGTGCTGCTGTACGCGAAGGTATGCCAAAAGATATGGCACTGGATATAGCTGCAAATGCAGTGCTCGGTAGTGCTAAAATGATTTTACAATCACAGGAGCATCCATGGGCACTTGTGGATCAGGTCTGCTCACCAGGTGGAACTACTATTCAAGGTGTATCCTCCTTACAAAGCAATCATTTCGAAACAACAATTCATGAAGCGGTAGCTGCTGTGACAGATAAAGATCGGAGCTTATCCAAAATAAATTTTTAAACAATATGAAAGCCGAGACAACACATGTCTCGACTTTCATTATTGATAATTTTCTTGTAACTCCTGCGCTAAAAAGGCAGTAAGGTCTCGTAAGTTTTCTGGTGTAACACCATGTCCATCTGCATACTGTTTAAATGTTACAGTTGCTCCAAACTGCTCAAAAGTTTCTTTACTTTCTGTACCCCATTGTGGCGGAATAACATAATCATAATCACCATGAGAAATAAAAGCCCGTAGATGATTAATTGGGCGAATTGCATATTCTTCTGTGACAAACTTTGGTGTATAGCCACTTAATGCTACTACCCCAGTAATTAAATTACCCATTACAAAGGCAAGTGATTGTGCCAAAACTGCTCCTTGACTAAAGCCCAGCACGAATACTTTATGCGGATCAATTTGATATTCATCAATAGCCTCTAACACAAATCGTTGTAACGCTACTAAAACTTTATCAAAGATTTCACGGTCTGGTTTACCAACCTCTTGGATAGTGAAAAAAGCATAGCCAGGCTTTTGGGTAATAGGTCCACGTAGACTAAAAATATGGCATTGTTCTTTAAAATCCTGCACTAATTGTGGTAAATCATCTTCATGACTGCCCATTCCATGCAGTAAAAAAATCGCTGGATATTTTTTATGAGGATCCATAGTAGTAGGTTGTGTATGTTTAAAGGTAAATGGTGTATTCATGAACAAAATCCTTTCAAATGGAATCATTATTATCTTACCATATTCATTTCCTGCATAACTTATTTATTGCTCAGATTTCAGTAACCGTTTAAAATTTTGATATTTGAGTACGCTTCAATTGTGCCTCTGGTTCTTTTATTAATTCCCCTGCTGTATTCTTTCTTCTGACCATCATACAGCTCAAACATTATAAAAACTACCTAACATATTAGGTAGCTTCTAAGAAAAACTTATTTCAATTTTGTTCGATTTATTAATTGATCTGTATGGTATGCTATATAACCATTCATAATGCGGATGGTTTCTTGTGGATCAGCATTAAATAGGAGTTTTGATTGCTCTGCGGTCGTCACCAATACCGTTATTAAATCCATACGCATAGAATGACCAGCAGAACTATAAGCATAATCGTAAATGATATCCTCCTCTACTAACCCTTCTTTCTCATATTGCTTATGAAACAATTTTTTCGCTTCATCAATTTGCTCAGCGACCTGTTGACGGATACGTAGCTGATGCATCAATAATTCTTCCTCAAGCTCCGCTGGCTTTAACCATTGTTTATTTACAAGCATTTTTAAGAGTTCTTTTTCCCAAACCTGCTCATTTTCAGTAAAATATAGCATATTCACCATCAATCTATCCCAAAAATCAAATTGAGACTGTGTCGATTCACGCTGCATTGCAATTGTTTCTTTAAAGTGTTGCTCTACCTTTGAAATATCCATATTGCGCACTAAATGATTACACACATTTTCAATAAACTTATTTGCCTCTTCTTGTGCCATAAAAACCGTCCTTTATATCTACAAATCAAATCACCTCTATCATACCATGATTGTAGAATATAAAGAAACGGGTAATCCCTATGCCTGAAATGACGGTTGTTGGTATAACACTGAAACGCCAGATTCAATGGCAGGACGGCTA
Source organism: Lysinibacillus sp. UBA6686 (assembly GCF_002455205.1). Classification (NCBI taxonomy): domain Bacteria; kingdom Bacillati; phylum Bacillota; class Bacilli; order Caryophanales; family Bacillaceae; genus Lysinibacillus; species Lysinibacillus sp. UBA6686. The sequence continues at coordinate 40,339 of NZ_DKJS01000085.1, forward strand.
AGAAATTCCACAATGACACGATATGTGTGACTGTGGAGTCCATAACTTTAACAGCTATGATATGGCATTCGTTATTTGGCGGAAGACTTATTGAAAAGCTCCATTACTATTATTTTTCCAGAACTGAAATTGAATCTAATATACGCTTCACATGATTGTGAAGTGATTTGTAGGATTCCTGCAATATTTCAGGCTGTATAGGCTTACTGAATAAAAAGCCCTGTACAGCATCACACTTACTATTCACTAAATAGCTTAGCTGATCTATCTCCTCTATTCCCTCTGCAACTACCTTTAACTGTAGATGCTTGGCCATTGAAAGAATCATGTCTACTAATGCCTTATCTGTAGAATCTGCATGGATCTTTTGCACAAAAGAACGATCTATCTTTAAACAATCTATCGGAAAATCCTTCAGATAAGATAGGGATGAATAGCCTGTCCCAAAATCATCTACGGCAATGGTCACACCAAGTCCCTTTAGTTGAAGTAATATTGTCGTCATATGATTGCTGTTGATCGTCATGCTTTCTGTAATTTCTAGCTGTAAAAATTGTGCATCCAACTGTGTCTTGTCAAGTACTTGTTGTATCATTTCCACTAGATTTTGCTGAAAAAGTTGACCTAATGATAAATTGACAGCCACCTTCATTGGAGGTAGGCCGGCTGCTTCCCATTGTTTCACTTGTCTACAGGCTGTTTCTAACACCCATTGTCCGATAGGGATAATCAGACCAGATTCCTCTGCAATTGGAATGAAAACCCCTGGCGAAATCCATCCCTTTTTTGGATGCTGCCATCTGATTAAAGCTTCTACTGATTTTATTTCACCTGATTGTAAATTGATTTGAGGCTGATATTCCAAATAAAGCTCCTGGTTGTCTAATGCATCATGTAAATCATTTTCTAATACAAGACGCTCTGTCATTTCACTAGACATAGTGGATTCATAAAATCGTATACGTGATGGAATCTTATGTGCTTTATGCATCGCATAGAGTGCAAATCTAAGAAGTTCTTCCTCCCTATTTGAATCGGTAGGAAATAAAGAAATTCCAATATTGAGTTGACTATTGAGGGAAAAATGTTGTACTTGAAATGACTCTTCCATGACCAATTGAAGCTGCTGACTTAGCTGGGTTAACTGATGGGTATGAACCACTTCATCAATAAAAATCACAAAATAATCCTCTCGCAGCATACAAAGATCATATTTCTCTGGTATCACGTTTTTTAGCCGTTGTGCAATCAGATCGATCATCTGGTCTGCATATGTATTACCTAAAGATGCTTTAATGGCTGAAATCCTTTCGATACCAATGGCAATAATTGCTTTTTGGGATGCAGTTATGTATAAATTTCTTTTTAATGTCTCCATTAAAAAACGATCATTTGGTAGGGTCGTTACTTCATTGTGATAGGCCATAAAATGCATTTGTTCACGAGATTTTTCTAGATGAGCTTGTGTATCCATTAGTTGTTGAAAAGGCTTTTCAATAGATGAAAAATAAATTGCTCTAAATAAAAGGTAGAAGGAGCTTAACTGGAAAATATGACCAATAAAATTTTTGATGTCATAAACATCACGATATATTGTAAAAAGATAATCACTCATGATTAAATAAATCGCACTGCCCACCGAAAGAAAAATAATTTTTGGTGCTCTTTTAAATTTTTTTAGTAAAACAATAATAATGACGATGTGTAACAGGACCGCTAAATATTGCAAAGTATTTTTTAACGCTGTAGGCCCTTCTCCTTCAATGATTAGTGATGGCAAGATAGGTGTAGGGGCATAAATAATAGCAAAACAAGCTATAATTATTAAAAACGGCAGCGTATAAATTTGCCATCGAAAGGTAATTTTAACTTCCTTGTCTTTCATAAAAAGAAGCACAAGACCACCAACCGATAAAAGCAATCGCCCTAGCATATAGAACCATGTGGCAGCATATGGTGTACTCTCTGTAATGAAGAAAGGCATTCCTTTATAGGATAGGGTATGGGCTATTTCTATTAAGCTAATGGTTAAAAATAAAGCGCCAGCATAGAGAACTCGTTTCGATAAAACATAGGGTGAAACTAACCAGGCCTGAATCGAAATCGCCATGGTTACCACAATAATAAGGATTTCCATCATTAAATGAATTGTGACATAGTTGTTCTTACCGAAGATGCCATATAATTGGTCCCCACCTAAAGCAATGACACTTAAGAAAATCACAGTTAATACAAGAAATTGACTCCCCCTTTTTACAAATGAAAAATCATCATTGAATTTCCCCATTGTTTCTTCCCCCCTTTGCTTAGGTTTCTTTTCAACATTTCATATAGAAATATTGGAATAATTATACTATAAAATACTCCTAATAACAGAGGTTTCGATTTTCCATTTGATTAATCAATTATGCCTCAGCATAATTGCGTCAGGAATCGGTTTTGTGTCAGTTAGCCGTTATCGCATGGATGCGATGATTTTAGGCTAACATCCCCGCTACGCTTTCGATACAAAAAACATTGCTGAAAGAAGTTAAAAATACAGATTATTGCCTGATTAAGCTTGAATGATGGTCACAAAAAAATGCCTCGATTTTCGAGACATCTTTCCCTTGCTATGAAAATACATAGCTATCCATATTATCCATCGTATTTTGAATAGCTTCCCGCAATGATCGCTGATGCTCTCCACAAGCGGCAAGGGCCTCCTCTAAGGTAATTGCGGCATTTGCCATAAACGGTGCCAGCTGTAAATCCTTCGCTAATTGAATCAAGACAAGCGCTTTATTCCACTTCCAGCGTGCATTATGGGGATCTAAATAAATTGCTTGCTCTAAATAACCAAGTGCATCAAAGGGCATCCAGCCAAAGCGGTGCATCGTTTGTCCTGCAATTCCCCAATATAAGGCCTTATTTGGATTTTCCTTAACAGCTTGTTTAAAACAATGCACACTCTCATTGTAATGGTGCGCAAACAAAAATAATTCTCCTTGCGTAAAAAATGATTGTGCTTTTTCATAGGTCGTACCGATTCTCGCTATATTCTCTAGCTCTTGGATACGCCTAGAAAATTCAGCCTCATCCTTTATTGCACGAATTTCTACGACAACATCTGATTCAGGGTAGCTTTCATCTGCACGCTCCACATGCTGAATTTCAACTGCTAGCGTAGGCTTAGGGTAGCTAGCAAAATCATACTCTTCTAATAATTTTATATATTTTTCAGCTAACGCCTTTTCCGCTTCATCTGCCACTTGCTTAGCAGCTTCATAGCATTTCATCAGCTCTCCATTATAAAAATAATCATCCATCGTCATTCTAACTTCCTCCAATGTACAACTTTTCAGTATATTTAGTATACACTAACTACATTAAAAAAAAGACTGCTCAAAATTTAACTTTCGAAACAGTCTCATCATTCATGTTATTTTTTTAATACCTCTGTCTTTAAGAATGCTCGTAAATCTTCCTCAGGTAATGCACCTACAAAGCGATTAACCTCTTTACCACCCTCGAAGCGGATAAACGTTGGAGTCGCTTCGATATTGTACTTACTCCCTAAATCGTCATACTCATAAAGATTCAGTTGAGCAATATCAACACCTAACTCATCAGCAATTGGCATTAATACAGGTGTAAATGCTTTACAATGCATACATATTGGACTGAAGAAATAGGCATTTACATCTTCTCCAGCTTTGATTTTTTTCTCTAATTCATCAGGCAGCATAATATTTTGGTAGTTTTTATCATCTAATTGATCGATTGTCTCTTGTTTCAGTTCTTTGTCACCATACAAATCCTTAGCATTTGCTAGCTTACTTTTGTTTGACATATTTGTTAGCACAATAATTGCTGCAAATAGTACAACAATAATGGAACCAATAATCAGTAATTTTTTCATGTGTTCCTCCTTTTAGACACTAAAAATACCCTAAATTTAGTGTATTCGCGACTTGATTATAAAGTATTTTGAAATCCTAGTAAACTAATTTGCCTTTAATAATAAGTTTTTCCACAATTCAAACATAATTTGGCTCAAATTTGGGAACATACATATTAAAGAGCTCGCTCAATATGAATGTGGAGTGGTTACTATGAAGCATACTATTCAACATAGCCTGCAAATTTATAAAAGAGATATCCATAATATTTTAACAAACTGGGTAGTAGCTGTCATTATTGGTGGGCTCATCTTTTTACCCTCTCTATATGCATGGCTTAATATCTATGCCTCTATGGACCCGTACGCCCACACAGCTAATATGAAAATCGCTGTAGTTAATGAAGACACTGGAACTACCGTTAGAGGAGAAAATGTCAATGTTGGGAACGAGGTAGTCAACAATTTAAAAACAAATAAAAATTTTTCTTGGATATTTTCATCCCATGAACAGGCCATTGATCAATTACAAAATGGCGATTATTTTGCGGTGATTATAGTTCCAAATGATTTTTCTCAAAAACTCACCTCTATCCTATCCAACCAACCTACAAAAGCACGTATCGATTATTATGTGAATGAAAAAATCAATCCTATTGCACCAAAAATCACTAGTAAGGGAGCTGGTGTGCTGACTCAACAAGTATCTAACGAATTTGTTTCAACCGTCAATGGAACACTTTTCTCTATTTTTAATACAATTGGCGTTGAGATGGAACGAGAAATTCCTGACTTTAGAAAATTTGAACATTATCTATTTACCATCGAGCAGCATCTACCTGATATTGAAACATTTTTAGCACAAACGGCTACAGGTGGGAAGGAAGCTGAGTCACTATTAGATGGTACCATTAAAGAGGTGCCAAAGGTTGCGGCATTAACTAATGATGGTCTTACAACTATACAGCATGGTTTAACATTAATGAACGAAGCAGAGACGCTGTTTAATCAGCTATCTCCAGCCATTAAAAAGGAGTTGGAAACTGTTCAACAAATTGCCCAACATTTTTCAGGGCTATTAGAGAAGCTACAAAATGCTGTTGTGGATACATCGAAGATTGCACAAACAAAGGCAACGATACAAAAGCAACTAGAGGATTCACGAAAAAAGGTCAATAATAGCATCCAGACACTCGAAGCACTCCAAAATTTAACACAAGCTGATGCATCTTCACGCAAGCAACTTGAAAGCTCACTTGAAACTATAATTACGGATCTACAGGAAAATAAAGATGTCAATAAGGAGCTCATCACAAAACTTGAGGCTATACAAGGAAATTTACAAACAAATCCGAGTTTAACTGACTATTCATTAAACACATTAACATCCTTACAACAGCTCAATACCTTGCTCTTAGATGTCCATACAAACGTACAAAAGCTTAATGTCTTAAATGAAGAAACCATAAAAAAGGATATCGCTAATCTTCAATCCATGGCACAAACTGCTGCTAACCACCTACAGCAATTCGTTACACATTATAACGAGGATCTTGAACCACAAATTCATACAACCTTATCATCTGCTAAAAATACGCTAACAAATGCATCTACCATGCTAACAAATGTAAAAAATTCCATACCAGAAGCAACAAATCGCTTAAAAAATGCTAGAAAAACATTAGAAACTGCCAATAATACCATTTCTAAAGTACAATCCAATTTTCCTACTCTTAGTACCAAAATTAGAGATCTTGCTAAGAAGCTACGTTCATTAGAAAATGAAGCAGACATATCCGAAATTGTTCAATTGCTAAAAAATGATGTTAATGCTGAACGGGAATTCTTTGAAGAACCTATTAAGCTTGAGGAACATAGATTGTTTCCAATCGAAAATTATGGAACTGCTATGACTCCTTTTTATACCGTATTGTCTATATGGGTCGGCTGTTTATTGTTAATTTCACTATTAGCTGTGGATATTCATCATCATACACAATACAGTATACGTGCCATCTATTTTGGTCGACTGTTAACATTTGCTACGTTTTCTTTTATCCAAACATTGATTATAACAATTGGTGATATTGTTCTTTTGGATGGATCCATTAGTTCTCCATATTACTTTATACCTTTTGGTCTTTTTATTAGCTTCGTGTTTGTGACAGTTGTCTATACACTCGTATCGGTGTTCGGAAATGTAGGAAAAGCATTAGCCATTGTCATGCTGGTATTGCAAATTGCTGGCTCTGGAGGCACATATCCAGTTGAATTATTACCAAAATTTTTTCAATTAATGAACCCATTTCTTCCCTTTACCTACGCAATAGAAATGATGCGAGAAGCAGTTGGAGGTATAATTTGGACAAAGGTCTGGGTAGATTTAGCCTTTTTATCTTGCTTCTGGTTAGTCTTTATTTTATTTGGCTTTTTCTTAAAAAAATTATTGAGTGAGAAAATGGAACATTTCATGAACAAAACACGTGGCTTAGATATATTTCATTAAATCTCCCTACTCTTCCTATAAATGTTTCGACCAGCGATGCTATAATGACAGTAGTGTAAACATCTAGGAGGCGTTCTATTGAAAAAACTCATCTTTCTTTTTGTTATGTCGTTATTAGTGTTAAGTGCTTGCGGTGATGAAAAAAAGACTGTTGAATCAAATCAGGACTCTGGGCACAATGAAGCTTCACATGAAGGACAAGCCCATGACACTGGAGATATTCAGGAAGAAACAGCGTCTGCTGACGTTCTCCCTTCCTTTTTAGACAATCAATCTGAAAATATTCGCTTAGTATATCAAGTTGCTGGACAAGCCACAGAGGTTTTAGAATGGATACCATGCTATTGTGGATGTGGTGAATCTGCAGGGCATAAAAGTAATTTAAACTGCTTTATCCAGGAGAAGCGTAAGGATGGAGCTATCGTTTGGGATGATCACGGTACTCGCTGCTTGGTATGTCTCGAAATTGCTGTACAATCTGCTAAAATGCATAAGGATGGCATGAGTCTAAAGGAAATTCGTCAAGCAATAGATGACACATATAAAGAAGGTTATGCTAAACCAACACCTACTAAAATGCCTGCATAAAAAAGCAAAGTCGCATGCACTTGCGGCTTCGCTTTTTTTGTTGTTTGAAAGACAAAAAAGATGTTTGATTAAGTACATTAGACCCTTCAAACATCATTGAAAATCCGTATTTTATCGTTTACTTGACAAGCTGTAATATTGTTTTAAAATGCTCATGATCTGCTCTTTGCAGAAGCTCGTATAAAATCATCTCCGTACTCGTTGGTAAAATGCCTAGTGCCTTCATTTTCTCTAGCCCTAGCTCTTTATTTTCCTTTGTTCGAGAAGATACCGCATCTGCGACAACTTCCACTTCAAAGCCTTGCTCTTTCAACTGTCGGGCTGTTTGATAGACACAAATATGCGTTTCGATTCCTGTCACAATAAATTGTGAACGACCAGTAGCTTTTAAGGCCGTCATAAATTCTTCCTCTTGACATGCACTAAATGCCATTTTGGCTATAGGCTGCCCTTGAATATGTTGGGCAATTTCTAATGCGGTACCACCTAAACGGCTTGGATTCTGCTCTAGCCATAATACAGGTACTCCCAGTACTTGCATAGCCTGAGCCAGTTTAGAGACATTTTGAATTGTGACTTCGCTTTCATCCACGATAGTTGCTAACTTCCCTTGTACATCGACAACCACTAAACATGCTTCTTCTACTGTAAACATTTGAACACCCCTTTGAATCATAGTCAACATCATTATACCGAAAGTTGTGTTGTTTATCTGCATTCAGCCTTGTTTTTTGGAGCTGAATAAGGCAACATGTTTTTGATGGCTAAAATAATATGTTCGCCACTACAAAATTTTATGTTCCATATAGTAACTTAGAGTCCCTCTTTTTATGTTTCCGTTTAATAAGCCACTCCGCTATGATTAAATTAGGCACCCAACAGAGCCAAGCGATAACTGTATAACTTATTTCAAAATGGTGAAACCCGAATAATCCCGTAAAAATAGCTAGCCAGATTCTTAATGTGACGGCTGCAAAGGTTAAGGAATAATTTCTAATCATCCACTTTTCATGAGTATCAATTTTTTTATGTTTAATGTTAGCCAGTGCCTGCGAAGCTGTGATTAGCCAACAAATCGATAAAAGGCCAAAACCCAACTGAGACATTACTCCTCCAGTTGCATGAAATGCCAAATAAAGGCCCGAAGTACCCCCAAATAAAATACCCATCATATAAATTCTTCCCATTGTGCGATGAAGCTTAATATTCTTTTCTCTAAATTTTGAGAATAGCGTAAAGGGACCGATAACTAATGCTAAAACACTAAATATAATATGTATATAAAGCATTATGTACCATAGTGAACTTATTGTGGAATTTAACATTAGCTTTAGTTTTACAAACCCTGCTTGATGAGCATCCATAAAAAAATACTGAACAATGGAATAACTAGATATTAAAATTGCTAAGCAACAACTAACAATTAGCCATGCTTTTTTATTCATCCTACTACCTCCTAAAATTTTGTTTTTTCATAGCATGCATGAAAGCTTTTTCTACAAAAGGTTAAGTATGCTTTTCTTCATACACCTCTCAAAATATATGAATAGTAGACTATTTTTATCCCCATTCATTTTTTGCCACATTCCCTTCTCTGTTTATACTGTAGCATTGTAATTTATTGCATTTTCTTTTTGCTATACAAGTGGTACTAAAATGAATATAAGTGGTCTTATTTAGCCCCTGAAAATAAAAGGGAAGACAGGAGCTAGGTATTACACCCTCCCACCACATAAACACGAACGTTCAATATTAAAATGATTGTAATGATTAATAAATTACGAATATAATTTCGATTAACGCCTATTCATCCATGCGTTTGTTCGTATTTATCACTTAATGCTCATTATTAATTTACTTAATTGTGTACATTTTGTAGCGAGAGTGACACTATTTTGCTTAAATATTGAGAATTTTATTTTTTCTATTGAAAATTGAGTTATAATCCAGTAAAGTTCTTTTATCCTGCTTTTACGGTTAGTTCATCATTTTAGAATACATGCATAAACAAACTGTAAAAGCCTGATGGAAATTATCTACTATTCACGAGGAGAGAATCGACTCCTGTTGAATGAACAAAACTCACTTTATAAAACAATAAGGAGTGTACCACTTTGACACAACGCGCATACAATTTTAACGCAGGTCCATCTGCACTACCGCTAGAAGTACTAGAAAGAGCTCAACAGCAATTAGTAAACTTCCGTGATTCAGGTATGTCCATTATGGAGATGAGTCACCGCAGTGCAATTTTTGATGAAGTACATAATGAAGCAATTGCTTTATTAAAAAAGCTTTATGCTATCCCAGAAAACTATGAAGTTCTGTTTCTTCAAGGAGGTGCCAGCCTGCAGTTCACAATGGTACCCATGAACTTCCTTCAAGCAGATCAAACGGCAAGCTATGTTTTGTCAGGCTCATGGGCTGAAAAAGCCTTCAAGGAAGCCAAATTATTTGGTACACCTGTAGAAGCAGCAAGTACTAAAGAAAATCAATATCGTAGTATCCCAGCGTTAGCAGATATTCACTTCAACGAAGAGGATGCCTATGTGCATATTACTTCAAACAATACAATTTATGGTACGCAATGGAAGGAATACCCAGAAACAGGCAATGTCCCATTAGTGGCAGATATGTCTAGTGATATTCTTTCAAAACCAATCGATATCAGCAAATTTGGCCTTATTTATGCAGGAGCTCAAAAAAATCTTGGCCCATCTGGAGTAACGGTTGTCATCATTCGTAAGGATTTACTAGAAAAAGAAAATAAAAATATTCCAACGATGTTGAAATATACAACTCATGCTGATAGTAATTCTTTATATAATACACCACCAACCTTTGGTATTTATATGTTAGGTGAGGTATTAAAATGGGTAGAATCCAAGGGTGGCGTTGCAGAAATCGCGAAGCACAATGAGGTAAAGGCAAAAGTTATTTATGATGCGATTGATAATAGCAATGGCTTCTATAAAGGGCATGCTACACCAGAAAGCCGTTCTTTAATGAACATTACTTTCCGTGTCGCTGATGAGGAGCTTGAAAAACAATTCCTAGCAGAAGCAAAGGCAGCAGGATTTATCGGACTAAACGGACACCGCTCTGTAGGTGGTTGTCGTGCTTCAACTTATAACGCTGTACCATTAGAGGCTTGTGAAGCATTACGTGACTTCATGATAGCTTTCCAACAAAAGCATCAATAATCTATTTTCTCTCATCTCCAACTTAATGTAAAAAGACGAAGGAATAGATCGCTTATTCTTTCGTCTTTTTGTCTCCCTAGAAATCAAGTTTTACTCCCTACCACTTCAATCTTCAACTAATTTGCGACGCTTTCTAAAAATGTTTAGTAATAATAGGATGCTTTTAAATTTCTTATGATCTAGTGATTTACATTGGGGATATCTCATAATGCTAACTAACGTTAAGAAATTTATAGTCTTTTATATAGCCTATCGGACATATTGCCAATCTTCTTTCATTTTGATTTCATAGATTATTAATGTAAAGCACTACCTTTACAATAATAGATGAAGGGAGGTTTTTATAATGGAAGATAGAAGATATGGAACTTATATGAACTTTGACCACAATAAATGTTTTAAAAAATGTTGTAACGAGGCAGCAGCAAAACGTTGTCGTTGTGAAGAAGAAAAAGTTTGTCCCTGTAAAGAAGAAAAATGCACACCAAGAATGAGTGCTAACTGTAGAGGCTGTATCTGCCAACAATTAAGAAGATTAGAAGCTCCAGTTACACTAGACATCTTTCTAAATGGAGGTCAAAGCTTCTTAGGCGTGACTTTCATTTCCTTCGATCCTCAAAATTGCTGTGCTGTTTTCCTAGAGCCAGGTACAACAGGAACTTTAACTATAGATTGTAATCAAATTGATGCTATTCGTAGAGTAGCTTAATTACCAAATAAAAAGGATAGTGCAAAGTATTGATGTACTTTCGCACTATCCTTTTTTCTATATCTTAAACTGTTTCATGTTTACAATCCGGACATTTACCATAAATCTCGAATTTATGATTTTCTATTTCATAGTTTGGCAGCTTTTCTCCAAGCATTTCCATAGGACATAAATTTAACTCTTTGACATTTCCACAATCCATACAGATAAAATGATGGTGATGATGCTCTGACTCACAATGCATACGGAAATTACGCTCTCCAGATAATTCTGTTTCCTCCAGTATGCCAAGTTTCACAAATGTAGCTAGGTTGCGATAAATGGTATCGAAACTCATACCTGGAAAATCTTTTTTTAAAACATCCAGTAAATCACGAGCCGTTAGATACTTATCAGTTGCTGCAAACATATCTAATATCAGCTCTCGTTTGTCCGTTTTTTTATAGCCGTTCTCTTTTAAAATTTCCCACGCTCTTGTACTATTCAAGACGCTACCTCCCCTTGTTTTGCAGCCACTTTAAATGCTATTTTCTTCCCTAGTATAACAAGTAACAAAATAAGAATGGAAGTGACCACAATCGTACCTCCTGGCGCTAAATCCAAATAAAAAGCACTTACTAGCCCTATTAGCACAGCTGCTTCCCCAAATACTATGGCATAAATAATTGTTTGTTTAAAGCCCTTAGCCAGTCGCATGGCAGCAGCCACAGGAAGTGTCATAAGCGATGACACAAGTAATATTCCAACGATGCGCATACTTGCGGCAATCACAAGTGCTGTCACAATCATAAACAACAGGTGAATCCAACGTGCAGGTAAACCGCTCGCTTTCGCATATTCCTCATCAAAAGATAGGACAAAAAGCTCTTTAAAAAATAAAAATAAAAAAATGATAACAACTGCAGCAATGCCCACAACTACCCAGAGATCCTGACGTGACACAGCCGATACAGAGCCAAATAAATAGCTCATTAAATCTGTACTAAAGCCGCTTGCAAGTGAAATAAAGATAGCACTAATACCAATACCACCAGACATGATAATAGGAATCGCAAGCTCTTCGTAGTGCTTATATAGCCGTCTTAGTCGTTCGATTAATATAGAGCCACTCACAGAGGCCAGTATCCCTAAATAAATTGGATTAAGCATCGCTAGCGCTGTCACTGATTGACTAATGTATAGGCTTCCTGCTATACCAGCGAGTGTCACATGTGATAAGGCATCTGCAATTAGAGACAATCGACGTACAACAATAAAGACACCAAGTAGCGGCGCCAATATGCCTATTAGTAGCCCAGAGAAAAAGGCATTTTGTAAAAATTCATAATGTAAAATCGCTTCAATCATAGTGCCTTCCCCTTCTTAATGAATCTTTCTGACAGAATGACCATACCAAGCATCGAGTGCATCCTGAGAAATGCTGTCAAACTCATTTTTATAACCATGGAAGTGAATCGTTTGATTTAAACATGCCACATGACTGATGCGGTTTGATACTGTATCGACATCGTGTGTGACAAGAATCATTGTAATTCCCTGTTCCCGATTTAATTTCGCCAGCATATCATAAAATGATTGCACATTCTCATGATCAATGCCGACAGTTGGTTCATCTAATATTAGTAGCCTCGGTTCACTCACTAAGGCTCGTGCAATAAAGACCCGCTGCTGCTGCCCACCTGATAAATCGCCAATATTACGATGCATAAAAGCTTCCATTCCAACAGCTTTTAAGGCATTCAAAACTTTTTCTTTTGCATCGCGTCCTGGTCTTTTAAATAGCCCTAATTGTTTCGTTAATCCACTTTTTACTACCTCTTGGACGGTTGCTGGAAAACCTGAGTTGAAGGCATTAGATTTTTGTGAAACATACCCTATCCATTCACGGTGCTTAAAAGTAGTGCTGCGTTCACCAAATAACTTTATTTCTCCAGACATAGGTCTTAATAGTCCTAAAATAATTTTTAATAATGTAGATTTCCCAGAGCCATTTGGACCGAGTAGTGCTAAAAAATCACCCTCTTCTACACGAAAAGAGATATTTTTTAGGACTTGTGTATAGTCATATTGAAATGACACGTTTTCAATACTAATTAATGATTTTTTCATTCATGATCGCTTCTTTCTAATTCAAAATCATTACGATTTACAAATTGTAAGTATAAATGAAAGCCCGGTTTTTGTAAAGAAAAAAAGAATCCTATGTTTTATGATCTGGTGGAAATGTTGTTATAGTTCAAACAAGTGGCTTCCTGTACTCTGTGAACAATTGTCCTATTTGTCTTGTGCTCATATCATGTTCTTCTGCTGAATGAAGATAAAGATTTTCATAAAACTATATTTTGAAGGAGGACTCGCTTTGAGTATTCAATTTTTACAGCAATTAGCACAAAGTAGTGATAAGGAAATTGTTGCCATCGCTCGTGCTGAAGGATTTGACATTACAACGTCTGAAGTAAAAAAACTTCGGCCCCATTTGGAGCAATTCTCATTTTCTTGGCTTTTTTTAGGCATACCTAAAGATATACTTGTTGAGGTTGAGGCTGTTTTAGGTAGAAAGCGCTCTCGTCAGCTTATCGCACTTTTCACGAAATAATTGAAAATGCCCGAAAAACAGTGTTCATTTCACTGATTTCGGGCATTTTGTGTTGTTATCCTTCTTTTAGCGTAGTGATTAACTCAGGTTTAAATTCACCACTTCGTAACATCTCTAGTTCATACTTATAAGGTGCTGATTTAGATTTAGCATCACTATTTAACGCAACATATGGAGTTTCTAGGATTTTAGGAATCTCCTTTAATTGCGGGTGATGCACTACATAGTTTAATGCCTCAAAGCCAATATGACCAAAGCCAATATTTTCGTGGCGGTCTTTTCCTGCACCTCGAACATTTTTAGAGTCATTGATATGAAGAACTTTAATCCGGTCAACACCGATAATTTTATCAAATTCATTTAATACACCATCAAAGTCTTCTACAAGATTGTAGCCAGCATCATGTGTATGACATGTATCAAAACAGATAGAAAGGCGTTCATTATTTGTCACACCATCGATAATCTTGGCAAGCTCTTCAAAAGAACGACCACATTCCGTTCCTTTACCCGCCATCGTTTCTAATGCAATTTGGACAGGATACTCCTGTGATAGCACTTCATTTAAGCCTTCAATAATTTTGGCTATACCTGCGTCAGCACCAGCACCAACATGGGCACCTGGATGTAAAACAATTTGGTTGGCTTCCAACGCAGCTGTCCGTTCAATTTCAGATTGTAAGAAATCTACACCTAGTTGAAATGTTTCAGGTTTTTCTGTATTTGCAATATTAATGATATAAGGTGCATGGACAACGATGTTTGTCATGCCATGCTCCTTCATGTGTAATAGACCATTCATGATATTAAGATCTGCAATAGCTTTACGACGCGTGTTCTGAGGTGCTCCCGTATAGATCATAAAGGTATTTGCCCCATATGAAAGGGCCTCTTTACTTGACCCTAGTAGCATTTCCTTCCCACTCATCGAAACATGTGATCCAAGTAGCATGAGAATACCTCCTTATTTTTTTCCACGGGCTTTTAAGCGACGTTCACGTTTTTTTATTTTTTCCATTTCCCATTTCATATTACGCTTGTAGCCTGGTTTTACTTTTTTCGGCTTACGAACTAAAGATTTTGCCTTTGCATCGATTTCATTTTCATGCTTTACACGATTTTTTCGAGCATGACGATCCTTTAATTCAGACCATTCTCCATCTTTTACGTCTTTTTGTACAAATGGGATGCCCATTTTCTCTACACGAATTAATGCATCCTCATCTGAAGGCTCAAACAAGGTGATGGCTGTTCCTTTATTTCCTGCACGCGCAGTACGTCCTACACGATGAATAAAGAATTCTAGGTCTTCTGGAATTTCATAGTTAATGACATGTGAAATCCCTTGAATATCAATACCACGAGCTGCCAAATCAGTAGCAACAATATATTGATAATCTAAATCACGAATTTGTTTCATCATCTTCTTACGATCACGGGGACTTAAATCACCATGTATTTGACCACAGCGAATACCATTTTCATTTAAATAACCTGCAACTTGCTCTGCCGTTTTACGCGTATTTGTAAAAATCACAGCTAAAAATGGATTAATTCCTTCTATCACATCTAATAAACGCTTATTCCGTGATTTCGAGCGAACTGGTACAAGCACAAAATCAATGCCCTCTGCCACTGGTCGCTTATCGTTCATATGGATGTGGACAGGTGTCTCCATATATTTCTTTAAGAAAGGCTGAAGTTTTTCTGGTATAGTTGCTGAGAATACAAACATTTCAAGATTTTCTGGCATTTGAGAAGCAAAGCCATCAATCTCCTCGATAAAGCCCATATCGAAGGCTAGATCAGCCTCATCGACAACTAAAATTGGTGCCGTATGCACAAATAACGCTTGCGCAGAAACGAGGTCACGAATACGTCCAGGCGTCCCAACAACAATTTGTGGCTGCGTTTTTAACTTATCAATAGAGCGTTGTTTGTCCGTACCCCCAATAAATAGTTTTGCTTGAATTGCTGTTCCTTCTATTAATTGGTTTAACGCATCAAAGATTTGCTGCGCAAGCTCACGCGTAGGTGAAGTAATCACAGCTTGTACTTCTTGTTTATCTGGATTAATACGCTGCACAATTGGAATTAAAAAGCTATGTGTTTTTCCTGTTCCTGTATGTGCCTGTCCAATAGCACTTTTCCCTTTTAATAGTAGCGGAATGATTTCCTTTTGAATTGGCGTCGGTTCTGTAAAGCCCAGTTTTGCTATTGCGTCCTGCAAAAATGGCTGAAAATTATAATCAGTATATTTTGACATCCTTCGTTCCTCCTAACATCTTTCCCATTGTATCATGATTCAACTTCTAGGTATATTAACGGCCTATTAAACTTCAGCATGAACATTATTTATTAGTTTTATTATCCTTACAACAAAACCCTTATCAAAGGTACTGTAAATACGGTTAAGATGCAATCAAAAAAGTGCTACGTTATAATTGAAAAAAGCAAAGTATTCGTATTTTTTATGTCAATTTATTGCAAACTAATCAGTTGAATAATTACCACATGTTATGATGAGGAAGTAAGACACTAGAGGAAGATGATTTTATCATGAAGCAGCAAGATAGTAAAAAGCAAAAGACATCGTGTAGCTACATGATTTACACAATTGGTGGCGTTGATGTTTCATTTGAAGTTATTGGTGTTCCTGAAGTGTTACAGCAAGCCATTCATTCAACATCATTTGAAGGTGAATCAATTGTTTCGATTTGGGAGACAGCAGCTTCTATTCTACCAAACAATGTTGTTCTTTCAGAGTGTACTGTAAAAGGAATTAATGCATACCGTGATATTTTTCCCGGCAGTTAGGGAATTATTGACACAAGGTTACTTCCCTGAGAAGCTCGTAACAAAACGTATTTCATTATCGAAGCTTTACCATATATCAGGTAGAGAGGACCTAAACGCTTCTCTACCTGTTTTAATCATTCCCCTTTTCTTTCCTCTATTTTCTTCATGATTGCTAGATTAGCCATAAGAACATTGACCCTATTTTCCCCAAAAATCCCCAGTGCTCGTGTTTCTGTATAAGTATCTAAAATATTTCTAATCTCCTGTTCTGAAAGTCCACTTGCTTGAACAATACGTTGGATTTGTATTTCTGCAGCCTTTACACTGATATGGGGATCTAGCCCTGAACCAGAGGCCGTCATTAAATCTGCTGGAATATCCTGTCGTTCAACAGCAGGATTGGCAAGCAAAAATTTCTCGATATCTGCTTCAATTCGTGTCTTTAATTCAGGATTCGTTGGTGCATAATTAAAGGAGCCTGAGCTAACACCACTATAGTTCAACTGACCATTTTCATCCGGAATTGTGTCCATTTTTGTGTACACATTATAATTTACGGATGACACTCGTCCCCAGAAATAGGTAGGCTTCAAAAATGCCTGACCGATTAATTCTGAACCTCTAGCTTGGCCATCAACTTCTATTAAACTACCGTTGGCCTTGTATGGAAACACTCCTTGTGCTAATGCAGTTACTGCCAATGGATAAATAAAGCCACAAAGAAGAAACATTGTGAACGTAATCAATATTGCTTGCTTTGTATGCTCAAAAAATTTACGCATCTCTCTTCCTCCTATAATCCAAACATCTGAAACAGGGGTGCTATCATAACATCGATCAACTTTATACCGATAAAAGGAGCGATGATGCCTCCTACTCCATAAATGAATAAGTTTTTATTTAGTAACTTCGAAGCACTCATAGGTTTGTATTTTACTCCTTTCATGGCAACAGGAATGAGCAAAGGAATAATAATCGCATTGAATAGTAATGCAGAAATAATAGCACTTGAGGGCGAATTCAATTGCATCACGTTTAATACATTCATCTCTGGAACAGCAACCATTAGCATTGCTGGAATGATGGCGAAATATTTTGCCATATCATTCGCAATACTAAATGTTGTGAGGGAACCACGAGTCATGAGTAACTGTTTTCCAATTTCAACTACTTCAATAATTTTAGTAGGATTTGAATCTAAATCCACCATGTTAGCAGCTTCCTTTGCTGCATTCGTTCCTGAATTCATAGCGAGTCCTACATTTGCTTGTGCCAATGCTGGTGCATCATTCGTCCCATCACCAGTCATCGCTACTACTTTTCCTTGTGCCTGTTCATCTTTTATGACTTGAATCTTGTCCTCAGGTTTACTTTCTGCAATAAAGCTATCCACACCCGCTTCCTTTGCAATAGCTGCTGCGGTCAGAGGATTATCTCCTGTACACATGATTGTTTTAATTCCCATTGCTCGTAGCTGTTCAAAGCGTTCCTTTAATCCAGCCTTGACCACATCCTTTAAATAAATAACACCGATGATTTTCTGGTTTACTGCTACTACTAGTGGTGTCCCACCAACAGAGGATACTCGATGAATAAGCTGATCTAAATTCGCTGGAACACTATGCCCTGCATTGATACACTCTTGTTTAATCGTATCATAGGCACCTTTTCGAATTTTTGTTCCATCCTGCATATCTAATCCACTCATTCTTGTCTGTGCTGTAAATGGGATATGTGTACTGTTTTTTATGACTTGTTCTTCATTATTAGTATTCATACCTAATTCGCATGCTAATGATAGAATAGATTTCCCTTCAGGTGTGTCATCTGTTAATGAACTAAAATAAGATGCTTGCACTAAATCTTTATTTTTCACACCTTTTACAGGTAGAAATTCAGAAGCCATGCGATTCCCGTAAGTTATTGTGCCTGTTTTATCTAAAATTAATGTATCCACATCCCCACATGCCTCTACAGCCCTTCCAGACATGGCAATAACATTGAACTGTGTCACCCTATCCATTCCCGCAATACCGATAGCTGATAATAATCCACCAATTGTTGTGGGAATTAAGCAGACTGTCAGAGCAATTAATGTTGCGATTGAAATAGGCACGTTTAGATAAGTTGTCATAGGATAAAGTGAGACAACCACTAGTAAAAAAATAATGGTTAAGCTTACTAAAAGCGTATTGAGAGCCACCTCATTCGGCGTTTTTTTGCGACTAGCACCTTCAATAAGCGTTATCATTTTATCTAAAAATGATTCACCAGGCATTGAAGTAATTTTAATCATTAGCCAATCGCTTGTAACAGTCGTACCACCTGTCACTGAAGAAAAATCACCCCCACGCTCTTTGACTACTGGTGCAGATTCACCTGTTATCGCCGATTCATCTACAGTAGCTATTCCATCGATGACCTCTCCATCGTTTGGTATAACCTCTCCTGCTTGAACTAACACAATATCGCCCTTTTTTAATTCATGTGCCTGTTTCATTATTTCAGAACCATCATTTAGCAAAACACGGGCCTGTGTAACGGTTTTTGTCTTTTTTAAGGTTTCAACCTGTGCTTTTCCTCTTCCCTCTGCAATCGACTCTGCAAAATTCGCAAATAAAATAGTAATAAAAAGAATGGTTGCCACAATTGCATTATACAATCTCTCATTTTCTGCAATTTCACCCCCAAAAATAGATGGAAATAAAGCTAAAAGCAGAACCAACAAAAATCCCACCTCTACTACAAACATTACAGGATTTTTCAGCATATATATCGGATGAAATTTTTTTAACGCATCTATCAAAGCGCTTTTTAGCATAGTGCCAGTGATAAAGGTTTTTCTTTCAATTTTCATACGTGTCTCTCCTCATTCCGCATAAAGTTGTAGATGCTCAGTGATTGGTCCCAGTGCAATCGCAGGCAAAAATGTCAGAGCACCAATCATTAAAACAATTGCCACAAGTAGAAATGTAAACATGGTATTGTCCGTTTTCAACGTTCCTACAGAATCAAGATGCCACATTTTTTTAGCCAGTAAGGACGCAATTGCTAGCTGAATGATGATTGTTACATAACGACCAAAGAACATAGCCAGACCCGTTGTAACATTCCAAAATAAGGAATTGTCAGATAGTCCCTCAAAGCCCGAGCCATTGTTTGCTGAAGCAGAAGCAAATTCATAGAGTACTTGTGATAATCCATGTGCACCTGGATTCGTTATCCCTGCTACGCCCTGTGGTAAAGCAACAGCAAGAGCTGAAAATAGCAGAATAATAGCAGGGTGAATTAGAATACAAAGAGCAATAAGCTTCATCTCTTTCTCTTCAATTTTTTTGCCTAAAAATTGAGGTGTTCGACCAATCATCAAACAAGCAATGAAGATTGTTAGCAACACATACATCATCATGTTCATAAGACCGACGCCCTTACCACCAAAGACAACATTTAGCATCATATTAAACATCGGTACAAGTCCACCTAGCGGAGTTAACGTATCATGCATATTGTTGACAGATCCAGTTGTAAAAGCTGTGGTCACTGTCGTAAATAACGCAGACTGCGCCACCCCAAAGCGCATCTCCTTACCCTCCATACTACCAAGTTGCTGTGTAATTCCCAGTTCATTTACAATGGGATTACCTGCTCGCTCTGATATATAGACAGTCACTAATCCAGCAAGGAACAACATGGTCATTGCTACAAAAATTGCTAATCCCTGCTTGCTAACTATGGGCTTCTCTTTTCTAGAAGCTATCATTAAGCTAAATGCTACTATACAGGCTCCAGGCAATAGCATCATTGACAGCATTTCAATCATATTTGAAAGGACCGTTGGATTTTCAAATGGAGTAGTAGAATTTGCTCCATAAAAACCACCACCGTTTGTTCCTATATGCTTAATAGACTCAAGTGAAGCTACAGGCCCTAGTGCAATATCTTGTAATTTCCCTTCTATCGTTTGTACAGTTTGATTGGCTTTGAAAGTTTGTGGTGTACCCTGTGATACCAAAATAATAGAAACTACTATAGAAAGTGGTATTAATATCCTTGTAAGGATACGAACAAAATCTACAAAGAAGTTACCAATTGTATCCGTTTTAGCCACAATACGACGACAGAATGCCATACACGCTGCATAACCTGTAGCTGCTGATGTGAACATCATAAAAATAATGACGAGCATTTGTGATAAATAACTAAGCCCTGATTCACCACTATAATGCTGAAGATTTGTATTTGTCATAAATGAAATAATAGTATTAAAAGATAGTGATGCTTCCATATTGTCAATCTTATTGGGATTTAAAAACAAGATTGCCTGAATTCGTAATAGAATATAGCCAATTAACACCATACAGGCATTTGATAGGATTAAAGAAAGCACATATTGTTTTCCTGTCATATCCACTCTTTTAATACCACAAAGTTTATAAATAAACCCATCCAATCTATCCATGATTGGATCAATCCATGTTCCTTGTTGCATTGCCACCCGATATAAATAATGACCTGTAACGATAACGAGTGGTACATACATAATTAAAACAATGGCTATTTGCCACATAGTGCAACCTCCTAAAGCCTATTAATAATTTTCAGGATATAGTAATGCATGCCCTAGATAACCAAAAAGGAATACAAGTACAATTCCTATAAAAATCCACATTCAATTCCCCCCTTACTTTTCTTCCACTAGCTTAAAGCACCAAGCAGCTAACCCATAAAGACCTACAAAGCCGATAATTAGTAAACCAATCATAAATAAGTCCAACCATCAAAACCCCCTTCGTTATTAGGATGCTCTCATCATACTTACTTTCAGATTAATGTAGTGTTAGGAAATCGTTTTTTCTATTAAGAAACTATAAAGGGCGTAAATCTTAATACTTTCTTAATGGAAGATAACGCTATAATACAAATATGAGGTGAAGGATGATGGAACAAGAACGACCTGCTCCAGAGACATTTTTAGCGAGGCTTCAACAGGTGGAACACGTTATTGGAAAGCTCAAAATTTTTCTTGGCTATGCTGCTGGCGTAGGGAAAACCTATGCAATGCTAGATGCAGCACAACAGGCTCAAACGCTTGGTAAAGATGTGGTGGTTGGCTATGTAGAGCCTCATCCTCGTCCAGAAACATTAGCCTTACTCGAAGGGCTTGAGCAAATTCCTACAAAAAAAATAAGATATAAAGAGAAAGACTTTCAGGAATTAGATATTGATGCTGTATTAAGTCGTAAACCAGAAATTGTTCTTATTGATGAATTAGCGCATAGTAATGTACCAACAATGCGACACAAGAAGCGCTTTGGAGATATAGAGGAATTACTTGCAAAGGGAATTCATGTCTATACAACAGTAAATATTCAACATATTGAAAGTCTTCATGATTTGGTAGAAGAAATAACTGGTATCAAGGTTCGGGAACGTATACCAGATTACTTAATAGATCAGGCCGCACAAATAAAAATTGTAGATATTGAACCCGATGAGTTAATTCAACGTTTACAGGATGGCAAGATTTATAGCAAGCAACAAGCTGAGAAAGCCCTACAATCTTTCTTTTCTAAGCAAAATTTAATAGCTCTTCGAGAAATTGCACTACGTAGAGCTGCTGATACGATTACCTATAAACAAATTAACAGCAACGAATCGATGAAACATTCTGTACAGATTGAAGAGCATATTCTTGTCGGTATTAGTAGCTCTCCTACAAATGCTAAGGTTATTCGAAATGCCGCACGACTTTCGCAAGCTTTGCATGGCAAATTCACTGCCCTTTATGTACAAAAGGTACAGGAAAGCGATAGGACAACCGCAAACTCAGAGCGATTGCAGCAACATATAAAGCTTGTTGAACAGCTTGGTGGTCACGTGGTCATTGTTCAAGAGGATGATATTGCAGCAGCTCTTGCTAATTATGCTCAAATTAGCGGTGTGACAAAATTGGTCATCGGTAGAACAAGCATGAGAAAAAGATGGTGGCAACCAAGTACAAAAATTAGCGATCAACTGACTGAATTTGTACCAAATTTAGCTATTCATATAGTACCAGATCAGGAAAATGAACAATTCTATCTGCCTAAAATAAATATACAATGGTCATTTGACTGGCTTGACTTGTTAAAAATGATTTTCATATTTGGCTTTGTATCCATTATCAGCTTGTATTTATATTCACTTGGCATTAGTGAATCAAATGTTATTACGATTTATATTCTAGGTGTTTTAATGCTTGCTATCTGGTCTTCCGGTTGGATAATGAGCATTATTAGCTCCATCACTGCTGTACTACTCTTTAATTACTTATTTACTGAACCACGATTCTCATTTGATGCCTATCATCGAGATTATCCAATGACCTTTGTAATCATGTTCCTTTCAGGGCTCATCACAAGTAGCTTAACAAAAAAAATAAAAAAGCAGACGCTGATAGCTGTGCGTAAATCCTATAGAATGGAGGTGCTTCTTGATGTAAATCGGAGGCTCCAACATGCTAAAACGATTGATGATATTATTACGGAGGGTATGGTACAAATTGTTAAGCTAGTAGAAAAGCCCGTACAATTCTTTGAAATAGAAAATAACGCCATTGTTAAATCAATTTTTTTTCATACGGAAAGCATGTCAAATAGTGAAAATAAAAAAGCAGCCTCCCTTTTTGGAAATCCTAATGAGCATGGAGTGGTGAGTTGGGTTATTAATAATAAGCATGTAGCAGGTGTTTCCACTGATATATTTCCAGAAGTAAGTGCCTACTATTTACCTGTTATGTCAAATGGGTATGTGAAGGGTGTTATTGGCATTGCATTGTCAAAGGAATTACCATTACCTGCATTTGAGCGTAATATTTTGCATGCTATTATCAATGATTTTTCGTTTGCGCTCGATAAATGGTATTTACAGAAGCTCAATGAAGAAGTAGCCAGAGAGGCTGAAATGGAACAAATGCGTGCTAACCTTTTGCGTGCTATCTCACATGATTTAAGAACACCGCTAACAGCTATTTCTGGAAATGCAGATATTTTATTGACGAATGCAAGTTATATTCCAGATAATGAAAAAAACAAATTGTATGAAGATATTTATAAAAATTCAAAATGGCTTGTACAAATGGTTGAAAACTTACTCGCTGTTTCAAAATTAGAAAATGGACAATTCGCTTTAGAGATGCATTTGGAACTTGTAGAAGAAATAATACAAGAGGCACTTTGTCATGTCGTTCGTCTAAATAATACTCATAAAATATCCTATCAAATTGAACCAGAATTCTTATTTGCTTTTATGGATGCACGACTAATCATTCAGGTTCTGATTAATATCATTGATAATGCTTTGACCTACACACCTCCCGGTAGTGTGATTACGTTACAAGTAAAAGAATCTTCTGGTTTAGTAGATTTCATTATTTCTGATGATGGGCCAGGTATTGATGATGCTATAAAAGACACGCTTTTTGAGCCATTTACAACCGGAAAAAAACAGCGCAGCGATAGTCGAAGAGGTCTAGGATTAGGCTTAGCACTTTGTCAAACCATTTTAAAATTACATGGCAGCGTAATTCATGTATCAAATAATCAACCTCAGGGCACAGTCTTTCATTTTTCACTAAAAAAGGAGTAATGATGTTCCATGAATAAACGAATTCTTGTAGTCGAAGATGACCTAGCCATTGGCAATTTACTCAAGATGACATTAGCTACACAGCACTATGAATTCGACATCGCATACAACGGGAACGGTGCATTACAAAAGGCTCTTACTATGAAGCCAGATGTAATCATTCTGGATTTAGGACTACCAGACATGGATGGTGTAGAGCTTATTACAAAGATTAGAAGCTGGACCCAAACCCCTATTATTGTTGTCAGTGCGCGTGGGGAAGAACAAGATAAAATAAATGCATTGGATGCTGGTGCAGATGATTATGTCACTAAGCCTTTTAGTGTAGAGGAGTTACTAGCACGCATACGAGTAGCACTGCGAAGAATGATGTATGAGCATCAGCTCGAAAATGAACCCTCTATCTTTGAGAACGGCCATTTACAAATAAACTATTTAGCAAATACAGTGTTTGTCAATGGGAAAGAGGTGCATTTAACACCTATAGAATATAAGCTGTTGGTCATTTTATCTAAGCATGTTGGCAAAGTATTAACACATAATTTTATTTTAAAGGAGATTTGGCATAATGTTCTCCAATCGGATGTCCCTAGCCTTAGGGTTTTCATGGCAACACTTCGAAAAAAAATAGAGAACGATCCAACTAACCCAACATTAATACAGACCCATGTTCGTGTAGGGTACAGAATGCTACGTTGTTATGATGAAGAATAATGTGTGCCGAAGATATTTTCTAAAAAATATAGTGAGGAGGCTCCAAAATATTTGGAACCTCCTCGCTTGTATAAAAAGCAATAACAGACTTTTGTAGTCTACAATCCTCACTTAAATTTTAAATTTATTGATTTCTTCCTTCACTGTCAGAGCTTCTTCGCTTAATGATTTTGCAACGGCATTTATTTCTTCAATCGTTGCTGCTTGCTCTTCAATTGTTGAGGCAATTATTTCTGATTGCTGTGCAGCTTGAACGGCAGAGTTAGACATTTCATTGACCGATGCAGCCATTTCTTCAGTGCTTGCAGATATTTGCTGTGTGGAGGCTGAAACATCTTCAATTTGCCCTGTCATCTCACGAATGGCATGTAGAATTTCATCAAAAGACTTTTGCGCATTTTGAATAAATGTGACACCCTCATCCACATTTAATACCGTTACACCTACAGCTTTATCTACTTCCTTCATTTCCTGCTGAATATTTGCAATCAAATCAACAATTTGATTGGCAGATGCTTTCGATTCCTCTGCTAACTTTCGTACCTCATCTGCTACAATTGCAAAGCCTTTACCATGTTCACCAGCACGCGCTGCCTCAATAGCAGCATTTAATGCTAGAAGATTCGTTTGTTCAGTAATATCTGTTATTACTTTTGTAATATGAACGATTTCTGCTGATTGTCTATTTAACTGCTTAATACGCTCATTTGTCTTATTAGAAGATTCCTGAATGATTGCTATTTGATTTTCTGCGATATGTAATGTTTTTTCACCATCATTCGCAATAGTTTGGGTTTCTATAGCCTTTGAATGAAGCACTTGCGTAGCCTCCGCTATACGTTGCACCCCTTGGGCTGTTTCATCCATTGCAATTGAACTCTCACGACCAGTGGCTGCTGCTTGATGATCATTTGTTGCCATTCCCTCTACTAAATTTGCAACATCATTGGAGGAATGAGAAATGACATCTGTACTTGCAGCTAATTGTTCAGCTGCGGAAGTAGTATGCTCAACATTGGCAGTCATACTATGTATCAAAGAATGTAAATTAGTTTTCATTAAATTAAAGGAATCTGCTAAAATCCTAATTTCATCATTTGTTCTGACCTCTATATCCTTTTGACATAAATCACCTTTAGCAATTATTTCTGCAGCAGATGTTAATTTATGAACAGGAACAACAATGGAACGTACAAGAATAATGCCGACTACGATACAAATCAGGACAATAATGCCGAATATCCATAAAAACCACTGCTTATTATCATCTATAAGCTTTTCAATATCGACTAAAGATTTTTGCATTTGTGTAATGCTTTCTTGTTGGAACATCTCTACTTTTTCATTGATTTTAATAGATGTCGTATCAAATTCTAGCATTATCTTATTGCCCTGTTCAGGTCCCCCTTGAATATAGCTTTTAGCCATTTCTTGACCAGTGCTATAATAATGATCAAATGCTCTTTTAATCGCATCTAGTTTTTCCTGTTTTTGAGGATGCAAGCTTTTCAGCTGATCTAAATTTTGATTAAAAATTTTACTATATTTTTCTGCTTGCTCAAATCCATCATCTAAATTATCTAATGCTCTTGTAGCACTAATATCTGTCAAGTATTGCTGAACCTGAACCACTGCTAGCTTCATCTCATCTGCTAGTAGTGCTGATTGCAATGTCTTTTCCTTCATTAAGTATATTTGCTCTAATTGGGATTTGGCATTTTGTTGCTGAAAAAACCCCATCATTAGCACTAATAATACAATAATACCAAAGGACACCATACTCCTCACTTTAATTGACACAAAATACCCCCTATACAAGATTCCTCTATAATATTCTAACAAAAATACCTTTTCGTAATATCTACATAATAAATTCAAAACACAGGTATTAATAATCCATTATACCCCTGCATGCAGCAGAAAAAGTGTAAAAACTGTGACGTTTTAAGAAATTTTCCTATTTATTGGTACGTACTAGGTAAAACGAACAAAGCCAATTCCTGATCACGTGTTTTCTTTGTCTTTATCGAACGCTAGCATAACCATCTGCATATCATATCTATAATCAGGTATGTCATCAATGATAAACAAGTATTGAAAGGAGATCATTATGGTATTTCGACCACCCTATCAGTTTCCAATGTATCCCGGCGGCATGAGAATGCCCATGCAAATGCAAATGCCAATGCCAATGCCACCACAACAGATGTCACCGCAGTCCTTTTTTCCTCCTGGAGGCTTCCCAATTCAACCACGAATTCCGGGTGGCCTTCCAATGTCTAGTGGAATAGGGACTTTTGGAGGGCAAATGCCGATGCCACCAGTTCAGGGAGCCTCTAAAATCGGCTCATTTTTAGAACAAGCAAATAGCTTGTTTAACTCGGCCAAAACCTATACACCCTATATACAGCAAGCGATGCCTATGGTTAAAAATATTCCTTCCCTATTAAAATTGTATAAAGGGTTTCAAGGTCTTCCGTCTGCAAAGGATGGGGCCTCTAAAGCGACAGCAAGTGAAGGAACAGGTTCTGCAAAAAGTGCAAGGTCTTCTCGGCAAAATGCATCGTTCACTGCGCCAGATCCAATTCCATCCAAACCACGTATTTTCCAGCCACCTATGTAGATGAACGTTTCTTTGTATTCATCGTCCCCGTCCGTTATAATGTAGGTAGGTAAAGCTTGAAAGGAGTCACAACCATGCAAGTATTAAAAATTAATCCACGTGGCTATTGCTACGGTGTTGTTGATGCGATGGTTATCGCGCGTAACGCCGCACTCGATAAAACATTACCAAGACCTATCTACATTTTAGGGATGATAGTGCATAATAAACATGTCACAGATGCCTTTGCAGAGGATGGCATCATCACATTAGATGGTGATAATCGTTTAGAAATCATAAAACAGGTTGAAACTGGCACAGTTATTTTCACAGCGCATGGCGTTTCACCTGAAATTCGTGAAATTGCGAAGCAAAAAGGTTTAGTATCCATTGATGCTACATGTCCTGACGTAACCGTTACCCACGATTTAATTCGTGAAAAATCAGCAGAAGGCTATGATATTATTTATATTGGTAAAAAAGGACATCCCGAACCTGAAGGAGCAATCGGCGTTGCACCAGAGCATGTACATTTAGTGCAATCTTCCAACGATATTGATGCATTACATTTATCAAATGATAAATTACTGGTAACCAATCAAACTACTATGAGTCAATGGGATGTTGCTCATTTAATGGATAGTTTAAAAGAAAAATTCCCACATATTGAAGTGCATAAAGAAATTTGTTTAGCAACACAGGTGCGTCAAGAAGCAGTCGCTAAACAAGCAGGGGAAGCCGATTTACTTATTGTTGTTGGTGACCCAAAATCCAATAACTCAAATCGTTTAACGCAGGTGTCTGTTGAAATCGCAGGGACACCATCCTATCGAATTGCAGATGTTTCTGAGCTAAAAGTTGAATGGTTATCAGGCATTAATACCGTTGCTGTCACAGCAGGTGCTTCAACGCCTACACCGATTGTCAAAGAGGTCATTTCATTCCTTGAGCAGTTCGATGAACATGATGAAACTACACACATCATTAAACGTACAGTTACATTAGATAAAATTTTACCAAAAATCAAGACACCAAAGCCTGTAGAAAAAATTATGCCCTACTAAAATACTTAAAACCTGATTGCTTAAACACAATCAGGTTTTTTTCAATTACTTACTAAAATAATAATTGATCGGTCGACCAATGCCTCCATAATGCACATCCATCGTAATCTCTTCTTGCTTCTCTAAATAATCTAAATATCTCCGAGCTGTAACCCGTGCAATGCCCACACCACTTGCAACTTCTTCAGCCGAGGCTCCCTCTACAGTATGCAAATAGTGCACAACTTTTTCGAGTGTTGCTCGATTAAAACCCTTTGGTAAGTTTTTTTCAACATGTATCATAGATGGTTGCTCAGCCTCTTTTTGTCCACCCTGATAATGGAATAATTGATCAAGTTCTCCCTGTGTTAGCTCACGCTCTTTTTGCATTTGTTTTTTAAAACGCAAATAATTTTCAAGTGTTCCTTGCACGCGTTCAAACGAAAAGGGCTTCATTATATAATCGAAAACTCCTAAATGCAAGATCTGTTTCACCGTTTTCATATCATTTGCAGCAGTTACAGTAATAACATCCACTGGCAATTTAAGTTCACGTATTTTTCGCAAACTTGTAATCCCATCCTGCTCTGGCATAAAAATATCCATGAATACTAAATCAGGTACAAGCTTACGTATTTGAGTTATTCCCTCGATACCGTTTGAGGCTTGACCTATCACCTCAAACCCCGCTACCTTTTCAATAAATTGACGATTCACCTCCCGCACCATCGGATCATCCTCTATTAAAAGCACTCTTATCTGTGTCACTGTCAACCCTCCATATACTGAAATTATATTTTCATTCACTACTTTTTCACAGGCGACTTTAAGAATAATAAAATGTTATCAAAAAGCTGGTTCCTTTATGAGGCTCACTAGTAACCTCAATATCCCCCTGCCCCTTGTGTACAATTTCTTGAATTAAATACAGGCCAATTCCTCGCCCCTTTTTCTCTTTTGTCGAAAAGCCATTATCAAAAATATGTGCCCTTACCTCTTCTGTCATGCCAATACCATTATCTGTGACTAAAATTGCCAATACATCTTCATCCTCATCAACAGATACATGCACAATTTTTTCATCAAGTTGTGTATCTTTTAATGCATCAAAGGCATTTTCGATTAAATTGCCAAATAAAATGACAAAATCATGATGATCTAAATTTTTTGGAAATACTGTCAGATGACTTTCTCGATCTATCTCCAACCGAATTCCCTGCTCTTTTGCATAAGAAATTTTACTAAGTAGTAAGCCTGAGATATTTTCATTTTTAATTCGTTCATTTAAGAAATTTGTAATTTCATCATGTTCTTCCTTCACTTGTGTTAAATAAGAAAGTGCCTGTTCATGATGTCCTAGCTGTAAAAGTCCTGCAATGGTGTGTAATTTATTTTTATGCTCATGGGTTTGTACACGCAATGCTTGTACAAATGCCTTTACACCTGTTAACTCCTCCGCAAGCTTTTTCACTTCTGTACGATCCTTAAACATGGCCACAGCTCCAACTGTTTTTTCATTGACTTGTATTGGGATACGATTACTCATAATACTGTGTCCATTAATATAAAGCTCACGATTGAAAAGTGGCTGATCAAGCTCCAGAATTTCTGGTAAGCGTGTGTCAGGTAATACCTCATAAATTTTCTTTCCAATTAATGTTGACGGTTGTTCATAAACCCCTAATATATCACATGCTTTTTCATTAAATATGGTAATCGTTAAATCGTTATCTATCGCAATAATTCCTTCATGCATGGCATTAAAGGTTTCTGTTCGCTCCACATACATTTTAGCTATTTCATGCGGCTCTAACCCAAACATTTGCTTTTTCATATGAAGCCCTAAATTATGGGCACCCCATGCACTAAATAGAAGGGACAAGAAAATTGTAATAATTAACTCCTTTTGGATAGATTGTAGTAATTCTGCAATCGTTAAAACACTATACCCTACAATTACAACACCTACTTGCTTACCCTCACTACTCATAATAGGTACAAATGCTCGTACCATATCACCATGCTCTCCATGTGCAATTGATGTATAATAATGTTCAGAAAAGGCGGCATTTAAATCTCCAGATTGCGAAATTTGACCAATTTCTGCTGAAATCGGATGTGAATATTTGCGTCTTTGCATATCTAGAACAACTATATATTGTGCACCATTTATATCACGGATTTCCTCTACAATAGGATTAATATGTGTTGTTGCTTCATTAAAATCACGGCTAGTAATATACGTTTTTAATTCAGGAAGCTGTGATACGGTTTTTGCCACAAGCAATGCCTGATTTCCAAGCTTATCCTTCTGCTCATTCATCACGAATCCTAGCAAAAATGTACCACCAATACTAAAGGAAAGCATGAGAATAAAAAAAGTCAGAGACATGATTTTTCTTCTCATTGACAGCTTTTGAAATTTCAAGATGTAAACGCCTCCCTCTACCTATATTTTAGCTTACTTCATATGTTAGAATAACAAAAACATCAGAAAATACGAATTAATTGGGTGTAATAGATGAAAAAATTTATTATTGGAACAATAACAACCGTTTTACTATTAACAATCACGATTGGTGTACAACAAGGTCTACTATTCGCTACCCCTCTTCCCTACGACGATGAACAAAAAGGCTTGGATACACAAATTACTATCCATTTAAGTCATGTAGTAGCAGAAAATACGCCAAAGGGACAAGCTGCAAGTAAATTTGCAGAACTTGTGGAGGAAAAAACAAATGGTGAGGTTAAGGTACACGTCTACCCAAACTCCTCCTTGTTTAATGATGAAAATGAATTTCAAGCATTACAAAATGGAGAAGTAGAAATGATTATCCCCACTTTCTCTAAAATGACAACCTATGTACCTAACTGGCAGGTTCTAGATTTACCCTATCTTTTTAATACGGATGAAGAAGTCCATGAAGTTCTTACTGGCTCAATTGGTGAGCAACTTCTAAATGAGCTTGAACCCTTTCAAATAAAGGGGCTTGGCTTTTGGCATAATGGCTTCAAGCATCTAACCTCTGTTGATTATCCTATTCATACATTCGAGGATTTAAAAGGCTTACGTGTCCGAACAATGCCAAGTAAAACACTTGAGAAACAATTTGAGGCAGTTGGAGCAACACCTATTCCAATTTCCTTTAGCGAGGTTTTTACGGATCTAGAATCACATGCCATTGATGCACAGGAAAATACAGCGTCTAATATTTATTCTAAAGGCTTTTATAAGGTACAAAAACATATGACTTTAACAAAGCATGGGATTTTAGGGTATGCTGTTCTCATGAATGAAAACTTTTGGAAGTCACTGCCTGTAAAGTTTCAAAAGCAGATTATGGAGGCTATGAAGGAAACAACAGACTGGCAATTTGAACAAGCCGTTATGATGAATGAAAAGGATTTACGAAAGCTAGAGCAGCAAGAAGGCTTTGAAATTTTCACGATGAGTAGTGAGGAACGTCAACGATTTAAAGAAAAGCTTGCACCTGTCTATGATTTTTATAAAACCAATATACAAAATGACGATGTATTATCGAGAATCGAGAAAATCGTTTCTCCTTAAATACTTTTGTTCATTTATGATAGATCCTCACAAATCGTGAGGTTTTTTTCTTTTGTATTATAATAGATTCTTCAATTTCAAATCTACTATAAAACAGCTATTAATCCTTGCAAACACTGGTTTCATACCCTCTTCAACTAAGAATGAACAAAATGAACAATAGAAACATTACGGACATAAAAGCTATTGTCGGAAAATTTCAGCTATGATAACCACATGAAAGCGTTCACACAATATTCACTAATGTTGTAGGGGGAGAACTTAATGCGTATAAATTTTAAAAACTTAACCGTACAAGTATTGATAGCTATTGTACTTGGTATTATTGTCGGTGCAACGTTCCCAGAGTTTGGAGCGAAGTTGAAAATACTAGCCGATATTTTTATTAAATTAATTAAAATGCTAATAGCTCCTATTATTTTCTTAACAGTTGTTATTGGAATTGGTAGTATGGGTGATGTAAAAAAGGTTGGGAAAATCGGCGGTAAAGCCTTAATTTATTTTGAAATCGTCTCTACTTTTGCACTTGCGATTGGCTTACTCGTTGTCAATATTGTACAACCTGGTAAGGGCTTTAATACTGCTGCTGCAAACGCCGCAGATGTGTCTCAATATACACAACAGGCAGCTGCTGCGGAGCATGGCTTCGGTGCATTTATTATGCAAATTATTCCTGATAATGTTGTTGGTGCCCTTGCAAACGGTGAATTACTACCAGTCCTGTTCTCAGCAGTTTTATTTGGGCTAGCTGCTGCTGCGATTGGTGAGCCAGCAAAACCTGTTATTAAATTTTTTGAACAAGTCGCAGATATTTTCTTTAAAATTGTCAATATGGTCATGAAAATTTCCCCTATTGGTGCATTTGGTGCCATGAGCTATACTATCGGAAATTTCGGTATTAAATCACTTGGAAACTTAGGTTTTTTAATGCTGTCTGTTTATATCACGATGTTTATTTTTATCGTTGTCATTATCGGTCTAATTACACATTATTTTGGCTTTAATATTTTTAAATTTATCAAATATCTTAAAGATGAAATTTTTATTGTTATTGGAACATCCTCATCAGAGTCAGCCTTACCTTCAATGATGCGTAAGCTAGAAAACTATGGCTGCTCCAAACAAGTAGTTGGTCTTGTTGTACCAACAGGGTATTCCTTTAATTTAGATGGTACGTCTATTTACTTATCCATGGCAGCAATATTTATCGCTCAAGCTTATGGCGTCGAATTAGATATTTGGCATCAAATTACACTATTAGCCATTTTAATGCTGACATCTAAAGGTGCAGCTGGTGTAACGGGCTCTGGCTTCATTACGCTCGCAGCAACTCTAGCAGCATTCCCTATGATCCCAGTAGAAGGGATTGCATTGTTAATCGGGGTTGATCGTTTTATGTCAGAGGCTCGTGCCGTAACAAACTTAATTGGGAATGGTGTTGCAACAGTTGTTGTTTCAAAAATGGAAAAAGAATTCGATCCAGAGCAAGAAAAACGCGCTCTTGCAGGTGAAGTAACTATTCAATAAGATCAATGATGCCTCGGCATAATTGCGTCTGGAATCGGCTTTGTGCTTAGGCCTGCGTGAGGGCCGACACGATGTCGGTCATTTCGGTAAAGCCACAGGACGTGGCGTTTTTTACCGATGCAGGTCAGTTAGCCGTTATCGCATGGATGCGATGATTTTAGGCTAACATCCTTTATTAACTCCTTTCCAATTCCGTGACATCCGCCGGAGGCTTTGGGCCAACAAGATGTTGGTCACTCAGTCATTGCCACAGGACGTGGCGTTATTTGACTGAGTTCCTCTATTTCAGTAGTTGTTGGATACCCACTAAAAAGGAACCAAAGCCACGTTCATCTCTCCATCTGTAGAGGTGAGAGTCTTCTGCTGAATGAAGATAAAAAGCTGACCATCGATGTAATTTTCACTTCAATGGTCAGCTATTTTTTTCATTGTTCTTACCTGTTATGTCAAAATAATTTTTATAAAATAATGAAACCTTGGATTTGGCTTCCCCGTATAATCTAGTAGATTGGAGGCTTTTTATGGCTACATTTACACTTACCTTTCCGAAAGCATTTGAAAGCTTTACATATATCCCTATTATTAATGAACAAAATGAAACAGTATGTGTATTGCAAAAGGTTGACCGTTCATCCGTTGGAAAAGTTATCAATGCTGTTATGCTAGTAGCTGCACAGCAATCTTTACCACATCATTATGAAACACGCACTACCTTAGGAGCACCTCTTTTTCAAGTGCAATCAACTCTCTTAACGAAGGGGGTTAGCCATCAACTGGTGATGCCAGATGGAACAACCCTACCAATTCAACGTAAGACCGTGCAGTTACTTGAATCCTCCTATTCATTTACAATGGACGGACTCGTTTTCCGCTTTGAAAAGGATTTTACATCAACTGCCTACCTATATTGCAATGATGAAAAAATAGCAAGCGCCAGTAATATAGAAACGGAACTCGTGCGTACTGGGATAGCTTTTAAACTTTTTGACTCAGATGATACGCTATTTGTCGCTTTACTAGCAACCCTTTATCAGACATTGTTCTTATTAAATAATTAAAGTAGATAAGGGAGCATACAGTCCCTCGAAAATAGGAGTACACTTGAAGAGTAGTTTTACTTTACTTTTTGAGGAGTTTCATATGGATTCAAAGGCAGTTAAATCTTCTTGTTCAAATCTTAGAGGAACGTGGCATTATGACAGATCGCGAGTTAAAAGAACGTCTTACAAATAACGTTAAGCTTTCTTCTATGGATGCCGATTTAAAAGAAAAAGTCATTGAAGAAATCAAACATTAATGGGTAATAAGTCAAAGGGAGTAGCTCTAAGCACTAAGAATACTTAAGCTACTCTCTCATTTAATCAATTTTAACCAATATTTTACGTTATTCTATTTTGAATATAGAATGATTAAAACGAATTAAATTCATTTTAGGGCAAATGCGGTTTCATTAAAGCCTACTTGCTTCGCAATCGCCTGCATCTCATCATCGCTATATGAATCTCCCTCTACCACAACACCTGCTGGATTTCCCTTATTAGGGATTGTACTAAATGCATCATAATGATAGACCGTCACCATTTTTATCATTTCCTCTTTTCTACTAGCTAGTGTGTACTACCAATTCGATCAAATGGCCATAATACAAAACCTGCTGTCCCCAAAATTTCATTTTGTGAAACAAATCCGACAGTTTGATCTCGACTATCAATACTTCTTCGACGATTATCACCAAGAACGAAAAAATGCCCTTCTGGCACAATCATTTCACCTAATTGCTCCTCTAAAGTGAAATCATATGTAAAATCGCCTTTATCCAGCAATGCTTCTTTATACTTTGTTAAATAAGGTTCTTCATAGGCCTTGCCATTTATGTACAGAACATCATCTTTATAGGCAATATGATCTCCCGGTAACCCGATAATTCTCTTAATATAATTTTCTTCTTCATTCGCTTTAAAGACAATCACATCAAAGCGTTGATAACTTGAAATTTTCGGTCCTACTTTATTTATGATAACTTTATCACCATTTTCAAAAGTTGGCATCATGGAGGCTCCTTCTACAACTACAGGAGAAAAAATGAAATAACGGATCCCCATTGTAAAAATAATGGCAAATCCAATTGCTTTAATCCATGCCCAAAGTTCATTTTGATTTTGTTTTTGCGCCACATCTAACACTCCATTTTCATCTGATTATCTTACACTAATGAATACGAATCCACTACGGGGAAAGTTCCATGAATTTCTAAAAAAACTAAAATTCAGCGTTATTTGCGCTAAATTCTAGTTTCTCAATCCTTCTATACAGCCATATTTTTCAAATAACTGTTTATAAAAAATCATTTCTAAAGTTCATTGTATTTAAAAGCATTAAGTATGCGTCCAGTACAATCTACTTATGTGCTTAACGAATTGTTTTTAATGCCGTTGCCCAAGGAATTAATTGATCTAGCATTTGATTTACAGAGTCTACCTGTACCTCTTTTGGTTTATATGTTGTGCCATTTTCAAAATCTGTAAATAATGAAAGTGCAGGATGAACCTGAACATCTGCTACTAATAATTCACCTAGAATGCCTCGTAAATGCTCTGTGGCCCAGCAGCTTTGTTATTCCATTCCTTACGTAAAAAATCTAACGCATTTTTTAATGCCCCCGTAATGGAGTGATTATATTCTGCAACAACAAATACAAAGCCATCCTGCAACTCTTTGAGACCATGCAGCTACTCAGATGCATCTCCTCCTGGCTCACCTAGAAATGGTAGCTTAAAATCTGCAATATCCATATTTTCATATTCTACGTCACTGTGTTTTTCAGCCACATTCTTAACCCATTCTCCTACCTATGGATTTAAACGCCCCCCACGCGTACTACCTAAAAGACGAAATCAACAAAAGATCTCCATTTATTTTATCTTGATGGGTCTTTCTAATACTGCAAGCTCATCCTCCATCGATGCATATTGTCTTTCTATCACATATTTTGCATCAGAAATAGCGGCATTATAAATATGCGGAGCGATGTATTCCTTTATAAAATCCAAAACTCTTTCCGCCTCAAATTCTGAAATATCCTCATCTCGATTGTTATAGAAGAATCGTTGTATATCTGTTATAACTAATTCTTGCTGCTCTTTAGTCAATCGAATAAACATATCAAACACTCCTCTATTGTTTTCTCACATATCATATCACTAAGGACTTTATCTGTAATATACACAAAAAAACTGAATTAAATAGTTTCTAATTCAGCCTTTTTAAATTTTGAAAAAAGATTATATATATAGCATTAGCTAGTCATTCGTCTTGCTTAATACATCTTAACGATATTACTATTCACATTTAAAAGAATAGCTTGTTGATAGAAAATTCTTTTCCTTGGAGACAATAGCTTCTCCACCCTCTTTTTCACACTGCTCTGTCATGGCATCCATTTTTTTGGCATTTATCGTATTTGTCATAAATGTCATCCCAACACCAAATACAGCAATCAGTAAACCAATCATTATCCACAGCTTTCCAGCCTTATTGCCTGCAGGTCTTTCACTTGCCACATTTATTCCCCTCTCTTATACGAATAGAAATGGTTCTGTATGAATAGTAGATTGTACAAATTCGACCGTATATTTTTTATCTTCACACATTTTCGCCATCTTTTTCGCTACGCCCGCAATCATCACTTTTTCAACATGATGACCAGGATCTACAATCTGCAAGCCCAATGCCTGTGCATCTTGTGCTGTATGGAAATACATATCTCCCGTTAAAAAAACATCTGCGCCCGCACGCTTAGCAGCATAAATATATTTATTGCCATCCCCGCCAACAAGCGCTACTTTTTTTACTTTCGATTGTAAATCACCGACAACACGAACAGCGGGTACATCTAGCTGCTGCTTCACAAATTGTGCAAAATCGTGAAGGGATAGTTCCTGTCGCAAGTTGCCTACTCGTCCTAATCCCATGACATTTGTCTGCTGGTCTAAGCGAATAATATCATAGGCTGGTTCCTCATATGGATGTACATGTAACATAGCTTTCAATACACGGTTTTTAATAGATTCCGGCAATACTACTTCTACCTTTACTTCTTCTTCCACATGGGTTTCTCCAATTGAGCCTACATACGGATTGGCATGTGTTAGTGCACGAAAACGCCCTTCTCCCATAGTTGTGTAGCTACACGCTTCATAATCACCTATACGACCTGCTCCCGCCTTCGCTAATGCT
Source organism: Lysinibacillus sp. UBA6686 (assembly GCF_002455205.1). Lineage (NCBI taxonomy): Bacteria > Bacillati > Bacillota > Bacilli > Caryophanales > Bacillaceae > Lysinibacillus > Lysinibacillus sp. UBA6686. The sequence goes on from NZ_DKJS01000085.1 coordinate 77,939, forward strand.
TCACGCAAATCTTCGGCATTGGCTGTTGGAATAAAAACTGCTAGCTTTAACAAATCTTCCGCATACGTTTCCTCTAAAATGGAACGGTTTTCAAGCTGCAGCGCATCTGCTAATAAATCGTTGACACCGCCCTCAGCTACATCTAGATTGGTATGGGCTGCGTATACAGCAATATCGTTTTTTAGGAGCTTCTCATATAAACGTCCAGCCGGGTGATCTGTACGAATATTCGCTAAACGTCTAAAAATAGGAGGATGATGGGCTATTATAAGCTCGCAGCCTTGTGCAATGGCTTCGTCTGCTACATCTTCATTCACATCTAGTGTAACTAATACTTTATTTACAGGTTTGTTTAAGGTGCCGATCGCAAGCCCAATAGGATCATTGTCCATACAAGCAAGCTTTTTAGGTGACCATGATTCAAATAATTGAATAATCTCTTGTCCATTTACCATTTTCATCTACAGAACTCCCTCCACTAAATGAATTAAAGTTTCTAGCTCTGCACGCTTTTCGTCGATTTCAGGCGTTTGATCTGCCCCTTCAATAGACTGTAATACACGCTGCCAATTTTCCTTTTCACGCGTCCATTTTTTTATAAAAGTTGCTGATTTTCGCTGCATTAATTTGGGTCCAACTAAAATTTCCAGCTCCGTTAGCTCCATTTGACTTCTTTGCAAAACAAGTATTTCATAAATTTTATCATCTTCCTCTAAAATCTCTTCGTCAAGAATTGCCCAATTATGCGCTAAAGCCCATTCCCGAATGACCTTTGCATGAATATTTGGTTGTAATATAAGACGAGTAATTCCCTGTAGCTTTTCTGGATGTTTTTCCAAAATAGATACAATGAGAGGACCACCCATTCCTGCAATTGTGACAGTGTCAACGTGATCTTCTTTTTCTACTGCCGCTAAGCCATTAGCAAGTCGTACTTTAACTTTTTCTGATAATCCTTCTTTTTGTACCTGTCCAACTGCTGATTCAAAGGGTCCTTTTACAACTTCTCCTGCTACGACATAAGAGGCTATTCCCTTATGAATTAAGTAGCATGGTAAATAGGCATGGTCACTGCCAATATCAGCAACAACCGCACCTGTTGGAACAAATTTCGCTACTGTTTCTAATCGTTTTGATAACTTTTGTGCATTCATGTTTTCCCGCCTACCTTAAATAGAGTCCTTTAATAGTATGTATGAAATCAAGCAAAAAAACAAATGGAGTTGTCTCTTTTATGAGCAACTCCATTGTTTATTTACAAAAATAAATATAGCTGTACCAATTACGTTAAACGCTTTCAGTACAGCTACTTTTCAAATTATTTTAGAGTTGAAATGTACTCAGCGATTGCTTTTGCTTCCGCTTCGTTTTTCATTCCAGGTGTCATTGGTGTACCTTCAATACCGTTTGTTAAAACGTCTACGATACGAGCCTCATCTAAGCCATGTAGGTTTGGACCCACTGCACCACCAGATAAGTCACCACCATGACAGCTAACACAAGATTGTACTAATGCAGAACCATCATCAGTAGCCTCTGTTGCTTCGCCACCGCCTTCTTTTTCAGCAGCAATTTCTTTTTTGTTCTCTGCGCCTGTTAAAGACATGAAGAAAATAAGACCAATACCAAATGCCAAAATTAAAATGTAAGGAACGACTGGATTGTTTTTCATATGTTTCCCCTCCTCATTGTAAATCTACTTCTATTATAATATAGAATCAGTCAACATCTAATATTGTACTGCATTAACTAAGAAACGAAAAGCCCTATTCGCTAAGTTTTCCTTTGTTTGTAACAAATTCGACATTTCTGTATCTATTGGATAAAATATGTCTTGCTATCGCCAATTTTTGGTCTATTTAAAACCATTTAACAATGTTAATTTTGCTCTCCATTCTCGTAGTTAGCTTTCCACTATGTGCTCTTACCTATACTAAAAAATATATTTTTCTTCAACGAACATTTCTTTATTTGTCCTAAAATTCATCAAAATGAATAAGCCATACTATTATCTTAATATATTTTAAATTCTCCTATTTTAAAAAAGTCATACTACTTTTTTAGAAATATCAACTACATCACTTATAAATCTACATAAAAAAAGAATCTATCGCTAAAAGCGTATAGATTCTTAAATAGTTCATAATAAATTTATGATATAATAACCAATCAATGCTAATAGTCCTAAAACTCCAGAGACTGTATAATACAGTAGCTTCATTTTAATGCCAGACCAAAGCCAAACTCCACAATTTGCTGCAATTAAGCAAAATAAAGCTATATTATTCCCATTGAAATATGTAGTGTAAATTCGAATAGACATACTAAATAATAAAATAGCTGCTAACAAGTGAAAAATGGGTGTTAATAAATTATTTTTTTGTGCCATTCGAAATGCCGTAATGAATAAGATAAGTGCAGCTATTCCTACAATAACCGATAAAACGAACGTTAAAGAGGAGATTGTAAAATAGATCGATAGAAGAGCAATTATGGCAATACATATACCCACTATTAAAAGATACATTTTTCTCTTTTCTGAGGGTAACACTGCTTGCTTATGATGTACAGGATCTAACTCCTCTACATCCGCTCCCTCTGCATAAAGAGCTGCTAAAAAGTCACAGTAATGCTCTGGTAATAGCTTATTCTGCTTCCAAAACAAAATCTCATTTAAGATTATTTTTTTCCGTGGATTTGTCATAGTATTTGCTCCAAACATTGCTTAATAATGGTTGTTATTACAATTTTATCTCACAATTCTTGAAAACACATCTGTAGAAAGTAACAAAAATAGTTGATTTAACTCATGCTAATTATGTATTTTTAAACGCGCTTGATTTATCAATTTATTATTACTTTCATACAAGCTTAAACGCCCCAGCGTAAAAGCTCCCCTTCAAAATCCATAACCTCCAGATGATTTGAAAAAACTCAAAAGTAATGTGTACCTACCGCTTCGCAAAATAAAAAGAAGCTAGCCAAATAGTTATCACTAATCAGCTAGCTCCTTTTTTCAAGTTTATTCTAAGAAATCTTTTAAACGTTTACTGCGAGAAGGGTGGCGTAATTTTCTAAGCGCCTTTGCTTCGATTTGGCGAATACGTTCACGTGTTACACCAAATACTTTCCCTACTTCCTCTAATGTACGTGTGCGGCCATCATCTAAACCGAAACGTAAACGAAGAACATTTTCTTCACGATCAGTTAATGTATCCAACACATCCTCTAATTGCTCTTTTAATAATTCATATGCTGCATGGTCAGATGGAGATTGAGCTTCAGAATCCTCAATAAAGTCGCCTAAATGTGAATCATCTTCTTCTCCAATTGGTGTCTCTAGAGATACTGGTTCTTGTGCAATTTTTAAAATTTCACGTACTTTTTCAGGTGTTAAATCCATTTCTTCTCCAATTTCTTCTGGAGATGGTTCACGACCTAAATCCTGTAATAATTGGCGTTGTACACGAATTAATTTATTAATTGTTTCTACCATATGCACTGGTATACGAATTGTACGTGCTTGGTCAGCAATTGCACGAGTGATTGCTTGACGAATCCACCATGTAGCATATGTGGAGAATTTAAAGCCTTTACGGTAGTCGAATTTCTCAACTGCCTTAATAAGACCCATATTCCCCTCCTGAATTAAGTCCAGAAATAGCATACCTCGGCCTACATAACGCTTTGCAATCGAAACAACAAGACGTAAGTTTGCTTCCGCCAGTCGTTTACGAGCTTCCTCGTCTCCTTGCTCAATACGTTCCGCTAATGCAATTTCTTGCTCTGCGGACAGTAAATCAACACGACCAATTTCTTTTAAATACATTCGAACAGGGTCATTTATTTTTACACCTGGTGGTACGCTCAAATCATTTAAATCAAAAGTCTCTTCATTTGCTTCTTCTTTCATTAAGCTTTCTTCTTCAAATTCTTCTTTTCCAATAATTTGAATGTCTTTATGCTTTTCAAGATCTTCAGCAAAATGAAAAACCTCTTCATTTTCTAGTTCATATTGCGCTAACTTCTCTGAAATTTCTTTCATTGAAATTTCACCGTCTGTTTTCGCTTTTTCCTGTAGTAATTTTTTGGCTTCATCTAATGTGATTTCTACTTCTATCTCTTTTGAACGTTCTGACTTGTCCGCCATAAACCTTCCTCCTTCTAAACAACCGAATCGGGTTAAATCGCCGATAACGATTTTCTTAAATGAATAATCTGTTGGGCGATTTCAAGTGCACGTGCATACTCATGCATCTTCTCCGCTTCCTTTGACTCATGCATCTTTTGTTGAATTTCTTGCTCAATTCTATATTTTTGCAACTGGCGTATAGAGTCTGTAACCTCTGCGTCAGCTTGGTCTGGATCTCTCTCTACTAAAGCTGCTTCCATGACAATTTTGCGTAATTCAGCGTCATCTAGTATCTCAACAAACCGCTGATAATCGGGATGACCGTATTCCTCATAAAAGCCTACTAGGCGAACAAAAACAGCCATATAGGCATCTCGGACAAATGGCTCCTTTTGCTCACTGCGTAATAACCTGTCCACTACATCTATATTATGAAGCATATGAGCGAGTAATAAACGTTCGGCACGTTCGGCTGCGTCCATAGGCTTTTGCTGCTGCGTGACTGGCATTGAAGGTAGAACGGGCATTTCTACTTTTGCAGAACGTACCTGACTAGCCTCTAACTTTCGGAATTGCGCATATATCGCTTCTTCCGAGATATTTGTTTCAGTAGATAGCTGCCGTATATACAAATCTCGTTCAACTGGGGAGGATCTACCAATCAGTTGTTCAAGGACCTCTTGAATATATTGAAGCGTATCATTTTCAAATTGAAAGTTCTTATTTCGTCTAGCATGCATCATCATAAAAGCAATATACGCATGTGGGTTTTCCAAAATTTGTTCCTTAAATGCTTGTCCACCTAAACTACGAATGTATTCATCAGGATCTAGCTTATCTGGTAACACCGCAATATTTACTTTCATTCGTTCTGCCTGTAGTAACTGTGCCGCTCTTTTTGCTGCGTCAAAACCAGCATTATCACCGTCATAGCAAATCGTAATCTGCTCTACTAAGCGCTTTAGCTTTGTGATATGCTGATTCGTCAGCGAGGTACCCATTGTAGCTACAGCATTCGCTACACCAACAGAAGTTGCTGCTAAAACATCCATAAATCCTTCCATCAATACTACTTGACGATTTTTTCTGATTGAGGTTCGTGCTTTATCTAGGTTATATAGCACTTCGCTCTTTTGAAAAATTGGTGATTCTGGACTATTTAAATATTTTGCCTCCTCACCAGTCGATGAAAGTATTCGTCCAGAGAAGGCAATAATTTTACCGTTCTCATCTCGAATGGGAAACATAATACGTCCTCTAAATCGATCAAAATAGCGTTCCTCCCCTTCTCGCTTGATGACTAAACCACTTTCTGCGATTTCTTGTAAGTTATAACCTTTCCTTTCAAGCAATATCGTTAATGCATCAAAGCTTGGGAGAGACCATCCAATGCTATTAGATTCGATAAGTTCCCTTGTAAATCCTCTTTCTAGCAAATAATTTAAAGGTTCTTCACCATCTTCTGTGTTCAATAGTAAATGATGGAAAAAATCAGCTGCAAAAGCGTGTGCTTCTTTCATCCTTTCTTCCGCTTTAGATATCTTTTTTGTTACGTCAGGTAAGGTTGGTCCAACATCTAAATGTATGCCGGCACGTTCACCAAGTTTCACGACTGCGTCAGGGAACGAAATCCCTTCCATATCCATGATAAAGGTAATAGCATTACCACCTGCACCACAACCAAAGCAATGAAAAATTTGTTTGTCTGATGACACAGAAAAAGACGGTGTTTGTTCTCCATGAAAAGGACAGAGACCAAACCAATTGCGCCCACGTTTTGTAAGCTGCATGTATTCGCTTATGACATCAACAATATCCGATTGTGTACGAATCTGTTCAATCACTTCTTCTGGAATCTTCCCTGCCAAATTCATCACCATCTTTAATTTACGTTCTAAAACACAATTCGCTATCCGTTTTAAAAATCCTTTAATTCTCGACAAAAAAATAGGATTTTTCTCTTTTTAAATATTTTTACCACAATTTTATTATTATAAAACAAAAATTAGTTTTTATCTATACTATTTTCTAAAAGCGACTCAAAAAAACCGCCCCATACTACCGAGGTGGTTTTATCTAAGATCCATGCTTATTTACAGGTCGAGATATGTTCAATAATAACATTTGCTGTTTCTTCTACAGCCTTGTTCGTTACATCAATAACCTTACAGCCAATTTTCCCGACAATTTTTTCAAAATGCTGGATTTCTTCTAATATACGATTATGCTGTGCATAGATAGCATCATCATTCAAGCCAAGAGTCATTAATCTTTCTTTTCTAATCGAGTTTAATTTTTCAGGAGAAATAATTAAACCGAAACATCTTTTGGCATCAATTTGGAATAGTTCTTCAGGTGGTTCCACTTCTGGTACTAATGGAACATTCGCCACCTTATAGCGTTTATGTGCTAAATATTGTGATAAGGGTGTTTTAGAGGTACGTGAAACACCTACAAGTACAATATCCGCCTGTAATAATCCACGTGGATCTCTGCCATCATCATATTTTACTGCAAATTCAATAGCCTCGATTTTTTTAAAATAATCATCATCCAACTGGTGAACTATCCCTGGTGCCTCTAACGGGAATTCTTCCATAAAGGTAGCCATTGTTTTTAATGCAGGTCCTAAAATATCAACAGCATGTATTTTTTCCTGCTCACACAGCTCCTGCATCAGTAAACGCATTTCCTGTCGAACTAGCGTGTAAACAATAAATGCCTGTTGTTTTGCTGCAAGACAAACAATTTTTTGGATAAGCTCCTCTGATTGAATATATGGAAAACGTCTAATAACTGTGTTCTCCAAACCAGGCCGAAACTGGCTAATAACTGCTTTCGCTACTTGATCACCAGTTTCACCGACTGAATCAGATACAACAAAAACGCGTAATCTTTTCATGCTGCACTCCTTCAAAATTTAGACATTCTGTGCGAGTGATAAGAAAGCACGTGTAATCGTCGTTTTTGTAAGACGGCCTACAATTGTTAAGCCACCTTCCTGTGGTTCTACTACAGGTAGCGAATCAACTTCTCGCTCAATTAACTTATTTGCCGCCACAACTAAAGAATCTGATCGCTGACAGTACGAAATATTGGGCATGCGCGTCATAATAATATGTACAGGAATTTTGTTTAGATCCTGCGTGCCAATACTTGTACGTAGTAAATCCTTACGCGATAGTACACCTGTCAGAAACTCATTCTTATCCACGACAAAGAGTGTACCAACATCCTCCGAAAACATAAAGCAAATCGCATCATAAACAGTCATTGTTTCCGGTACAACTACGGGTCCTGAATGAAAATCTTTCACTTTTAAATTGTTAATACTATCCGTTAATGTAACGGATGCTTTTTTTCCTGAATAGAAATAACCAACTCTTGGTCGTGCATCTAAAAAGCCCGCCATTGTGAGAATAGCCAAATCTGGTCTTAAAGTCGCTCTTGTCAGATTGAGACGCTCTGCAATATGTTCGCCTGTAATTGGCCCATTTTCTTTCACAATTTGTAAAATGTCTTCCTGACGCTTATTGAGTTCGATTGGACTCACCGCCTCAAATCTAATAGTGTTATACTTATGCTCAATTATTATATACTATTTTAATAATTATTGCGAATTAAAGAACTACATGCTACAATATTGACACATACGCTTGCTCTATATGTATTTTCGAGCATTATTGCGTTCTATACAGGCGATGATGGGAAAAAAGTATCTGTTCCATTTAATAGCGAGTAGAAGATGGTGAAAGTCTACACAGCGACAGAGAAAAGGCACTCCCTGAGCTAACTTTTTAAAAAGAGGTTTTAAACAGTTTGTTTAAAACAATCAGGGTGGAACCGCGGGTATTAGCACTCGTCCCTGGGCATCTATTGTGCCCGGAGACGGGTGCTATTTTCATTTAGGCTTAGTCTAAATGAAAGAGACTTTGGCGTTTTAAAAGACAAAGTGAAAAATTTGAAGGAGGCTATATTATGGCTAACAAATCAATGGAAACAATCGTATCATTAGCAAAGCACCGGGGTTTTGTGTTCCCAGGGTCTGAAATCTACGGAGGCTTAGCTAACACTTGGGATTATGGTCCATTAGGTGTAGAACTAAAAAATAATATTAAAAAAGCATGGTGGCAAAAATTTGTTCAAGAATCTGAGCACAATGTCGGACTAGACGCTGCCATCTTAATGAATCCTAAAGCTTGGGTGGCTTCTGGTCATGTTGGTAACTTTAATGATCCAATGATAGATTGTAAAGCGTGTAAGGCACGTCATCGAGCAGATAAAATCATCGAGGACGCTGCGTTAGCAAAGGGCGATGAAATCGTTGTCGATGGTATGACATTTGATCAAATGAAAGAAACAATGATTAAGTATGATGTGGTATGTCCTGATTGTGGTAAGACTGATTTCACAGATATTCGTCAATTCAATTTAATGTTTAAAACATTCCAAGGTGTTACAGAGTCTTCTACAAACGAAATTTATTTACGTCCTGAAACGGCACAAGGTATTTTCGTGAACTTTAAAAATGTTCAACGCTCTATGCGTAAGCGCACTCCGTTTGGTATTGCACAAATCGGTAAATCATTCCGTAACGAAATTACTCCAGGTAACTTTACTTTCCGTACTCGTGAATTTGAGCAAATGGAGCTTGAGTTTTTCTGTAAGCCTGGCGAAGACCTTGAGTGGCACGCATACTGGAAAGAATTTTGTAAAAACTGGTTATTGAATTTAGGAATGAAAGAAGAGTCTATGCGCCTTCGCGATCATGAGGAAGATGAATTATCACACTATTCGAATGCTACTACAGATATTGAATTTAAATTCCCATTTGGTTGGGGTGAGCTTTGGGGTGTAGCTGATCGTACAGATTACGATTTAAAACAGCATATGGAGCACTCTGGTGAGGATTTTACTTACATTGACCCAGCCACAAACGAACGCTATGTTCCATACTGTATTGAACCTTCTTTAGGTGCTGACCGTGTGACATTAGCATTCCTATGTGATGCATATGACGAGGAGGAGCTTGAAGGTGACGATAAGCGTACCGTTTTACGCTTCCACCCTGCTCTTGCACCATTTAAAGCAGCTGTCCTTCCACTTTCTAAGAAGTTATCTGACGAGGCTACAAATATATGGGCAGAACTTCGTAAGGCATTCCCAGTTGACTTTGATGAATCCCAATCAATCGGTAAACGTTACCGTCGTCAGGACGAGATTGGTACACCATTCTGTATCACATATGACTTTGACTCACAAGAAGATGGTCAAGTAACAGTACGTCATCGCGATTCTATGTCTCAAGTTCGTATGCCAATTGCTGATGTGAAAGCATACATTGAAAAACAACTACAATTCTAATATCAATTTTTCCTTGGCGTAATAACGTCTGGATTTTGATAAAAGCCTTATAAAAGGGAGCTGAAATTTCAGCTCCCTTTTGGCTATGCCTTTAATTTAAAAAACAAGCGCTCCTGCATCTTCTCCTCAAAGGAGAACCGTTTCATGCTCATTCCCACCAAACTTACTAATAATTCCTCAATATCCGAAAGAGAATAATAAAGGAATGTACCCTCTCGCATAGGACGAACTCGTTTTTCTACCGTGAGCTCATCTTCAATAAAATAAGCTACATTTACATCACAATGTTCCATTAATTGCGTAATTCGCTGATCGTCCCCTGGATTTATGAAAAATGGAACGATTTTATCAATATACAAAATACTCTGTACAAGTTTTATGAAAAAGTTTTCACGAAGCGAGGTTTCTACAACTAAAATAGTTGTTTGCTCATGATGATAATCCATGTATAAAACATTTAATTGTTCTTCCAATAATTTTTTAAGAATACTAATAGAGTTTCTATATTTTGTCATATCCGTCTGAATTTCTCTAGTCAATAAACGTAGAATTCGAAAGGCAGGTAAGAAGATTTTTAAGACTATCTCTTTTGGATGTAAGTGATCAATTAGTTTTTTGAAGTGTATTCTTAAGTTAGTCTCGTCGCAGCGGATTAATTGCTCAACAAATAAATTAAATATTTCCTCAAAGCTATCTGCACGATAATCAATCATTTTCACAATTTTCACACTATAATTTAAAGGTAGATTCATAGATGTTTGCTCATCCAATAATTTAACTTTCGGCAATGTGGGGAATAAATCATAGACGAGCTCAACTTGAGCACTTCGATTATCTGATAATAAGACTACTGAGTTAACAGGATAGATCCCTAAACATTCCACGAATTTATGCATGAACTTTTCGTTATATAATTGCCGATCGCGATATAAAACGGCTAATGCATCCGTTGCTGCATACCCTGTATGATAAACACGTTTTGATGTCATTGCTGAATATACGTCAATGATTTGCAATAATTGAACCCCTTCACTCATTTCATCTGCGCATAGTTTATTTGGATAGCCTTTACCAGCAAAGCGCTCATGGTGATCTCGTGCCAAATAGGCAATCTCTTCTTCTCCATTTTCAACAAGTAATTCATACCCTTTAGTTGTGTGTGTTTTAACAACCTCAAATTCATCTTCTGATAACTTTCTTTTTAGATTTAGAATTTCTTGAGGAATAAAGACTTTGCCAATATCATGGAACAAATACCCCCGTGCTAATGTTTCGATATCTGCTAACCCTAGGTATCGTGCAAAGATAGTGCCTAAAACAAATACATCAAATGAATGGACAAAGGAATACTCATCCCATTCTCTTAATCGCATAAGTAAATCGTAGCGATGTTTCTCTTCTAAAATTTTTTCAAAAACACCCCGTACATAAGCCGTGTCCTGCATACTTTTTAAAATTTGACCATAGCGTAATTCATGGACAACATTCTCCAATGTCGTCATAAATAGCGTACTTACTTTTTCTTTATACTCATCTACTTCATTTTCTTTAGCCATTAGTGGGGCAAAGACATCCTCATACTCCCTTGTTCGCTGAACACTTAAATCATGGACAATCCGAACTGAATCTGATGGTAAATAGACTGCTAATTCATCTACTTTTCTAAGTTTAAGTAAAGCAATAATCCGATCCGTTAAAACTAACTCTTTTTTAGCTAATAATTGATACTCGGAAAAAATATCCTCAGCCAAAATATCATTTGCTTCAACTTCATCAATACTTAATGTTACTTTTCTTAGCATATTTTTTGCCACATACGCAATGTTCTAGCATTATGTGACTCCCTCCTTCTTCCATAGGACTGCGTTGTTCTAAAAAACATCTTTGCTGATAGAGGCATGTTTTACATTTTATATGCATGTCAGATCTATATGAATTGGACTAGTTTTATATGGATATTAAATGTATAAATTATACCGAAATAGTTTTAATGTCATAACCTATATTTATTACAATATCATAGGTTAAAATGCCTTTTCAACTAGTATATGGGTCTTGAATGATTAGTTAATACTATGACTATATTAAAAACGATTCAAAAAATAAATCTTTAAACCTAATACCTCCATCTAATATCTGCTATTAATGACATGGTTATAATGCTAAAAGAACTATAAAAGTCGAATTGTAAATACATTTATATAAAGTTTAAATAAAAATATCTCAAAAATTTTATTTCTTAAAAAAACTAAATTTTTGTTTTTTTATGCTATTTAAGCTAGCATATTACTCAATTTATCCTACTATTTTCTGTCAAATATTTCATATGACAAAATAATTACAAATTATCCCCTTTTATAAGTGATTGAGTATTCACTTAAAGGATAACATTTCCTCTATTCTCACTACATACATTTTGATATAAATAAAGTATTATAGTTAATCTTAATTGTTAATGAACAAGAATTTAACATTGCACGATCATTCCAGCTTAAAATTATTCACTCGTCCGGAAGTTTGAATTTATAATGGAAGGTTTTTCAAAAAATAAGATAATACTATAAAAATTTTATTTTCACTATTTTGGAGGAAATCACTTGAAGACCCATCGTTTCTATCAAATTGCAATGGCCTCAGCATTAGTCACAAGTGCCATTGTCATTACACCCTCAGTAAATGCTGCGACTATTTTCCCTGACATCAATGCTTCAACAGAAGAAGGCCAAGCCATCATCAATTTAGCACAGCGTGGCATTATTTCAGGTTACCCAGACGGCACTTTCAAACCTGCCAACCCAATCACACGTACTCAAGCCGCAAAAATTTTAGCCGGTATGCTAAAGTTAGACACCATCCATGTAAAAAATCCTCAATTTAAGGATATCAAACCTGGTGATGAGAATTATGGAGCCATTGCAGCTTTAGCTAATGCAGGCATCATTAGTGGCTCGAATGGTTATTTTCACCCAGCTAATAATATTACACGCGGGCAAATGTCAAAAATGATTGTAAAGGGCTTCAATCTACCCATCACTGATGACATCGACATTCCATTTTCCGATGTAAAGGCAGGTAGTGAATATGAACCGTTTATCAAAACACTTTTTGCCAATAGCATCACAAAAGGTACAACGTCTACTACCTTTAGTCCACAAAGCCATGTGAAACGCTCCCAATTAGCATCGTTTGTAGTTCGTGCAGAACATGTACAGGGGAACGCAACTGTTTTTGCTAGTCAATACAGTCAGGACTATATCTTTGCTTCTTACGGCGGTATTGAGCCTGCAGAGGATATTTTCACATGGGATGAAGAAGAGGACATGACGGAGTCCATCACTATAAAACCGTTAAAAGAGGGAACAGGAAAATTAGTCATAACAGGCTTTAATGAAAAAACAGAGGAATTTATAGATATCTTTTACATTGTGCATGTGAACAATGTAAATGGAAAACTACAAACAACTTTACAAGAAGTAGAGGAAGAAGATTATGTAGAGAGCTTACCACTTAACTTAATGGAAAGCGATTTGAATTTTATCCCTACTGAAGTTAGTATTCAAACTACAGATGGACAAGCTTTATCACCAGCAGCCTATGAATTCAAAACAAACAACCAATCGGCCTCCCTTTCCATCTTTAAAAATGGGCAATATTTATTAACATTTTCCAACGGCACTCAACAACAAGTGATGGCAGCTGAAGTTACTACGTATGATTTTGTACGAAGTATCGATTTGTATCAAATGGCAGATGAATTAGTTTTTTCAAGCGATCAACTATCGTTTGAGCCAAAAAATGTTGCTTTAGAAAAGTTAGATTTAGAGTCTTCAGCAGTAAAAGCGACCGTAGAGGATAATCAAGTAAAGGTTACACCATTAGCTGAAGGCACCGCTATTTTACATATTACAGGTAAAAACGGTGAAACAGTCTACCTCTATATAGAATTTACCAAAATTGCTGATAAATGGGCAACCTATTATGAGTTCAATCATGATGAAGAAGAAATTTAATCTATAAAAATGCCACAAGATCCAATTATGGGTCTTCTGGCATTTTTTTTGCATCCACATTAGTTCTCAATTGTAATTCTGGCGTTCTTTCAAGCTGCTCGATAAATTTTTTAGTCTTAAAGCGAATACCTGTTTGTTCCTCATAAATGGTTGTAATAATTTTTTTGATAAAATATTTTGTTTCCTTTTTTAAGTCTAGCTTCCCAATCTGATCAATAGGTACAGTGTAGAACATTCGAATGAGCTTCAATTGTGTTGGTGTTAGACGGATAATGTAAGGATCATGCTGATAACATCGATGACATAAAAAGCCCCCCTGTGCAAAGGAAAAAGCAAATTCTCCATCTACTGCCCCACAAGTAGAGCAAGCATGTAAGATAGGCTGTACACCTGTATACGGTAACATTTTCCATTCAACGAACAATGTAATAGCTTCAGGATCATAGCCTTCCTCAATTGCTTGCAATGCGTGTAAAAGGACTTCAAATGCATATGGTTCAGCCTTTCCTTCTTCCACTACTCGCTCAACAAGCTCCATGATATAACTTGCATAGGCTGTTGCCATGATATCTTCACGTATATGTCGCATTGAATTGAGATGCTCACCTTGTTGCAATGTTCCCATACCTGTATGATGCTGAACCATAAACATACCGTATGTAAACGGTTGTGTCACAGATGCCAGTCTACTCGAAGGCTTTTTGGCACCTCTTGCCATTGTTGCCACCTTACCTGCTTCTCTTGTTAGTAAAGTTACAATTTTATTGGATTCTCCGTAAGCACGTACCTTTAAAACAATCCCTTCCCATTTATGTAACACCAGCCTTCCTCCTTTCAACAAATTTCCATGAAAATAGAGCTCTCCAAAAACACTTTTTTGGACAGCTCCATTCAAACGATCAATGGGTTATATTGTTATTTCGCTAACAGCATAACCTTTAATATTCATCATCACGGAAACCAAAATCACGTAAATGCGTGGATTTGTTTCGCCAATCCTTTTGCACCTTTACCCAAAGCTCTAAATACACTTTCGAACCAAGAAGCATCTCAATATCTTTTCGTGCACGTATGCCTACTTCTTTTAATAGTGCCCCGCGTTTACCGATCACAATGCCTTTTTGAGAATCTCTTTCCACGATAATCGTAGCTGCAACATGAATTTTATCTTCATTTTCCTCATCTCGGCGAATTTTATCAATAACGACTGCAATAGAATGTGGCACTTCCTCGCGTGTTAAATGTAATACTTTTTCACGAATTAACTCTGAAATAATAAATCGTTCAGGATGGTCTGTTACTTGGTCTGCTGGATAGTACTGTGGACCTTCTGGTAAATATTTCGTTAATGTTGCCAGCAGATTTTCCACATTATTTCCTTGTAATGCTGAAATTGGTACAATCTCTGCAAAGTTATAGCGTTCTTTGTAGCTCTCAATGATTCCTATTAATTCATCAGGATGGACTTGATCAATTTTATTGATGACTAGAAAGACAGGTGTTGGATTCCCCGCTAACATTTCAAGGATGAATTCATCACCTTTTCCTAGTTTCTGCTCTGCATTGACCATGAACATAATAACATCCACTTCTCGCAATGTATTTTTAGAAACTTTAAGCATGAAATCACCAAGTTTATGCTTTGGTTTGTGAATTCCCGGTGTATCAATAAAAATCATTTGGCTATCATTAGTTGTTAGTACACCTTGTACTTTATTTCGTGTTGTTTGTGGCTTATCACTCATAATCGCAATTTTTTGACCAATAACACGGTTTAAGAATGTTGATTTCCCAACATTTGGTCGACCGATAATGGAGATAAAGCCTGACTTATAGCCAGTATTAGTTTCCAGCATTCTCTAAATCCTCCGTTGTAAATGCAAATGGTAGTAATTCGCCAACTGACGTTACTGTTACATCACCTTTTAAGTTTGTTAAATAGACAGGCATGGAAGGCTCGCAAAACTCTATCATTACTTGACGACAAGCTCCACACGGCGCACATGGACCGTCTGTATCAGCAACAATAGCAATTGCCTGAAAGTCATAAATTCCTTCTGACACGGCCTTGAAAAATGCTGTTCGTTCAGCACAATTAGTCATACTATAGCCAGCATTTTCAATATTACAACCATGGATAACCTCGCCGTTTTTTGTTAAAAGGGCTGCACCTACTTTAAATTTTGAATAAGGGACATATGCCTTTTCGCGCGCCTTTTTTGATTCTTCTAGTAATGCATGCATATCAATTGTCATCAAAGTTCTCCTTTTGCTAAATAAATCATAATACTTCAGCTTGCTAATCCTGTATGGTCGAAAAAATGAGTAAAGCTAAAACCATTTCGGCATAAAGATGAGTAATCCGATTATAGCACTGAATATCGCAAATACAAGTACTGCGCCCGCCGCAAGATCTTTCGCTTGCTTTGCTAGTGGATGAATATTCGGTGATGCCAAATCCACAACACGTTCAATTGCAGTGTTCACCATTTCAAGCGCAAACATAAGTGCTATTAGCAAAAGTACAATATACCATTCCATACGTGATAGCCCCGTAAAATAGCCAGCAATCAATACAGCACCTGCACTAAGCAAATGTGACTTAAAGTTTTGCTCTACACAAGCCGTCTTTATCCCCGTAAACGCATAGCTAAAAGAGCGTACATATTTGCGAACATTCATTTAATCCCGTCCTAAGCCAAAAGATTGTAAAATCTCGTCCTGCTTACCAAACATAATCTTTTCATCTTCAGGCACCATGTGATCGTATCCTAATAAATGTAGAAATCCATGGACCGCTAAAAATCCTAATTCCCTTTCAAATGAATGACCATATTCCTGTGCTTGTTCTTTTGTACGATCCGTTGAAATAATGATATCTCCCAAAATACGAGGCATTCCTTCAAAGGTAACTTCTATTTCACCTTCGCCTAATTCCTCTAGAGCAAATGAAATTACATCTGTTGGTTGATCCTTATCACGGTATTCCCGATTTATTTCTTGAATCGCTTCATTTGTAACAAAGGTCACCGACACCTCTGTTTCGGGCTCAATATTTTCTATCTTTGCAGCCTGCTGTAACAGCTGCTCAACAAGCTCCATATGCTCTTTTGCCACTTCATTTGTTTCATCTGTAAAATCAATTGTTAAAATCATAGATCCTCCTACTTATCTGCCTTTGGATATTCAATACGCGAGTGGAAAATTCCATTCAGCGTTTCACAAAGTACTCGCTCTATACATTTTAACTCTTTTATTGAAATATCGCATTCATCAAACTGATGATCCTGTACGCGGTCATCAATAATAGCTCGTACAAGCTTATGAATTTTTTCTGCATTAGGTTCCTTCATTGAGCGCACTGCCGCTTCAACACTATCCGCCACACTAATCACAGCAGCTTCCTTTGTTTGAGGTTTTGGACCAGGATAGCGGAACTTTGCTTCATCAAAATCTTTTCCTTCTTCCTTTGCTTTGTATAAGAAGAATTTTAACAAACTTGTTCCGTGGTGCTGCAAGGCAATATCAATGATTTCCTGAGGCATTTTATAGCGTTTTAACATTTCAGCACCATCAGTGGTATGTGCAATAATAATTTCTGCACTCGTCTCTGGTGGCAACGAATCATGTGGATTATTCCCTGACATCTGATTTTCAATAAAAAATGCTGGACGCTTTGTTTTCCCAATATCATGATAATAGCACCCAACTCGTGCTAATAAACCGTCTGCCCCAATTTCCTCANNCTCACATGCTGCTTCTGCTAAATTTGCAACCATTACACTATGATGATATGTTCCGGGTGCTTCCATTAATAACTTTTTCAACAACGGGTGGTTAGGATTAGAAAGCTCAATTAAACGCAACGATGATAATAGACCAAATGCTGATTCAAAGAATGGTAAAAGACCCATTGTCAGAGCTCCTGAAAGTAAGGCTGATAACATGGCTGCGATAAAATAAAATAGCAACTCAGACAAACCATAGGATGATTGTGTCATCAGTAAATAGAAAGCAATAAATGCTATATTGACTAAACCAATGACACCTACAGCATGTAAAATATGCGAACGTTTTTCCACACTACGCATAAAGAAGATGCTCGCAAAGCCTCCAAAAATAATATATAGTGTAATTTCCATCTGCATAACAGATGAATACCCTTCTTGAAAAATCACTCCCGCTGATGCAGCCGTCATGACTGTAATCAAAACTGCGGCACGCTCATTCGCTAATAATCTGACCAGCATTGTCGCCAGGGCTGTTGGAAATAGAAATGCAACAGTAACGTCAAAGCCTCCTGAGACTAGGCTAATAAATTTCATCAACACGACAGAGAGGGTATACACAATACCTGTTACCAATAAGGCATTCCTTTTTTTATGCTCGTCTGCCTCCCAGCGTTCAAACAGAATAAACATAAACATCATTTGCAGGAAGATTAAAATCATAAGACCCGCAATCGGTTTTAGGGATGCCTTATTACTCACCATACCTAAAAGCTCTAATTGACGAAACGCCTCGTTATCTATGATTTGACCTTCCTGTACAATAATTTGGCCTTGAAGAATTCGAGTTGGCTCAATCGATTCTTTTGCCTGCTCCTTACGAATTTTCGTTTGTTCCTCATTAATTGTTTCATTTTCGATAATACTTGTACGCCCAATTAAAACGACAGTATTGTAAATTCTATCTGGATAGCCTCGCTGTCCTCGAATTTTCGTTTCAAAATCATTTTGTGCTGCGTATACATTTTCAGCACGAATGGATTTCTGTAAATATTCTTGGACTAGCTTAGAAAGTTGAGTACTTGTTCTTGTTAAATCTGCCTCACTTTGTATGAGCAACCCTTCTAACTGCGAATCCGTAAAGATGATAGGCATTTGATCTGAATCAATGGATTCAAATTTTTTGCGAAGCTGTGCCACTTGGTCCACATTCGGAACCGGTTCTTTGCTTTTCTCAACATCTTTCTTCACTTCAAGTACATAGTCAAATAAAGATGTAACAATGGCAGCACGTTGCTTTGCGACATCCTCTGAAAATTGATAGACTGGCGCAACTGCATTGGCTGCTTTCTCTCGTTCTTGCTGTGTTTTATAAGTGTCTTCAATCGTTTTTGTTGATCGTACTGTTTCAGGCGCTAATTGTAGTGGCTTGAAATCATATGTAACACCTTTAACATTGCCATACATAAAGGCAAATTGCAGGGACCCTGTTAAGATGAGAACGACAATTAAAAAATAGCGAAAACCAATTAGTTCAGTAAGTTTTCGAAGTTGTTTCTCCATTCGGCACCTCCTCTATCTACTTACTATCATACCAATTCAAAAAACATTTTTCTCGAAAAATGTATAAGAAAGCAAAAAACAGCTATACAATTTAGTATAGCTGTCACATTATTTCCCATTTTACAACCAAATTCGCGCTAAAACCATAAATTCGTGTGTATTATTTTAAGCATGAGCATTTCTAATACTACATGACACACGTAGAATTTAGGGCATCATCTGTCGTTTCATTTGCCTGCCGTTACGTTTCTCTTCACTTTCGGTGCTTCTTTAGAATGGTCGCTTAAAAAGAGACCCTTCTAAAGCTGTTGATCTTCGTAAGCTTGGATGATTTTTGCAACGACTGGATGACGTACTACATCACCTTGCTCTAGTATTTGGAAATGAATTGGTTTAACATATTTTAATGTACGTTCTGCTACAATCAATCCAGATTCTGTATTTTTAGGTAGGTCAATTTGCGTTTTATCGCCAGTAATGACCATTTTCGAGCCAAAGCCCAAACGCGTTAAAAACATTTTCATTTGCGGGTGTGTCGTATTTTGAGCTTCGTCTAAAATGACAAAGGCATCATCTAATGTTCGCCCACGCATATAAGCTAATGGTGCAATTTCGATTGTGCCTCGTTCAATTAGACGCTGTGTTTGCTCTGCTCCATAGATATCATTTAAAGCGTCATAGAGTGGTCGTAAATATGGATCCACCTTTTCCTTCAAATCTCCTGGAAGAAAGCCTAAGGACTCTCCTGCTTCTACTGCAGGACGTGTTAAAATAATACGTTTTACGTGTCCATTTTTTAGTGCTTGTGTTGCCATGACTACCGCTAAATACGTTTTCCCAGTACCCGCTGGACCAATACCGAAAACAACGTCTTTATGACGGATTGCTTGTATGTATTCTCGTTGACCAATTGTTTTTGCGCGAATCGGTTTTCCCTTTGTTGTACGTGCTATTTCCTCATCATAAAGTTCTGCAAAATATTCGATTGTTCCTTTTTGTGTCATTTCAATAGCTGTTGCAACATCACGTTGATCAATATTAATTCCCTTGCGGATGACTTTTAAAAGTGCATGTAAAAGAAATGTCGCTTGTTCCTTTGCATCCTCTTCACCAGCTAGCTGAATTTGCTCTCCACGTGTAATAATATGAACTTGAAGGGCTTCTTCGATTAATTTCATATTGGCATCGGAAATTCCAAGTAGCATTACCGCTTCATTAGGATTATCCACTTGTAAAACAGTTAAATGTTCTGACATAATCATTCTCCTTGTTGGCCTTGTATTGGATTTGCAATGTTTTCATTGACTAAAAATAGAACTTTCCCTTCAACTGTACCATTCCCCCACTTTACCTGTAAAAGGTTTTCTTTTTTAATGACCGTTTTCGCAGGTAATGAACGGATAACCTTTTCATGTAATAATGGTAAAAGTAATGAATCAACTTTGGATTTATCAAGCTCCACCTGCATTTTTTTAGTATTCTGCTCTTCCACAATTGAAACATATGGATCAAGCCAGTTCGGTAAATCCTTCTTTTGCACATAGTCAATTTTTTCTTGATGGATGCCCTTCACTAATACACGCCATTCCTTCTGTTGCAGTGTTTCTAATGTTATTTTTGTTGGAATTTTAAAAGAACACTCCAGCCAATAATCAGCATAGACTTCACCTTTTGCACCCACAAACACTTGATCAGTACCACTTTCAATTACACCACTTACAAGAACGTCACCTTCGTAGGCAGTATCATTCACTGAAATTTTCCGTTCACCATTTTGAATATTAAAATGTGTAATAACACCACTTTTCGTTGCAACTAAATGTGAGGCAAGCTTTTCATTCGTTATTTTTGTTTGTTTAGGTGATTCCTGAGGTCGTAAAATAACACGTCCTCCATGCTTTTCAATGTGCACCCATGATAGATCTCGATGCGTTTCTAGTAGCTTCTGACGAATAACAGCATCAGATGGTAAAATTTTTTTAGACATAGGCGTTTCTAATTGAAAGGTTTCTTGAAAGGTGTTGCCAATACGTTGCTCTAATTCTGGTGACGCTGCTTCAATGTCAACACGCCAAATAACTTGTGCACATAGCAATGGAATGGCAATCATCATTGCCAAACCAAGTAAGGTCCAAAGCTGTGCCCGAAAAACTTGAAGCTCATCCGCATAATAGACAGCCATCTTCAGTCGGAAATGCCTACGTACACGACGAATCTTTGGCAAATAATGCATCGTCGTTTCAAAGGTAACCTCTTGCTCGCGAAAAACAACACGCTTTAATGGCACATGCTGTACGTGCAATGCTTGAATAAAAGGATGAACATTTTCATGGCGCTTTATACGTATGATAATTGGTCGGTTATTCCACATTATCCCTCACACCCATATCCTTTGTCATTTTCACATGAAGTTCTTGTAAATCCTCTACAGAAAGATGAAGCATTTCTTCCTTAAGAGCATGAATGTCCAATGATTTTCCTCGCACCATTATATGAAAGTCAGCATAAATAAAGGAGCATGATGAAGCGTCTGCATGAAGAAAACGATATGGGCCAATAATTTTTAATGTTTCATATTGTGATAATTCAAGCAGCGGCGTCAACTGAAATAATTTTTTCATAAAAAAATGCCTCCTTCTTCGGCAATATATGCTTCGAAAAAGGAGGACATGCTAGTTATTTTCTTTTTGCTTTGGGAGGACCTAAAACCTCTGCCATGACAACCGCTTGCATCAAAGAATTTTTTGAATTTGGGTATTGAAAAGCAGATTGCGAGTGAGCCCCTGCTTTATTATTTTTCCCAGCTTCTAAGCGAACATTACTTTGTCGATTTGAGGAACGACTCACTGACTCACTTGGAACGATTGGTGGTGCCACGTAGCTAGGCACTTCCTCCTTGCCTTTTTCTTCGACAATGTTCTTCGTCCGTTCTGCCTTAGGCTCATTGTTCTTCCACTCGCCTAAAAACTCGCGTGCAAAATCCTCAAAGTTTTGTGGTTTAACAACAGGTCGTTGGGAAGGAACCTCTTCAGCTTTTGCCAAAGTGGGTGGATCAACATGGGAATCCTTATTAAAAGGCGGCATTTGCTTGTGTTCTTTTTTTGTTTTTGATTTACCGAAAATAGAGCTGACTATGGCAATTATCGCAAATATAATTAATTGTTCCATATATTAGTACCGCTCCTTTCCGTTTTTTTAGACGTTAGGTTCATTTGTTTCTGGTTTATCTGAGCTCACTTTAGAAATTGAGTCTCGCATAGCTGTATCTGCTTGAATATTACGATAGTTCATGTAATCCATTATACCAAGATTTCCTGAACGAAGTGCCTCTGCCATCGCTTGTGGTACCTCAGCCTCTGCTTCTACTACTTTGGCTTTCATCTCTTGAACACGGGCAATCATTTCCTGCTCATTTGCGACCGCCATAGCACGACGTTCCTCAGCCTTCGCTTGAGCAATATTTTTATCTGCCTGAGCTTGTTCAATTTGTAATTCTGCACCGATATTTTTACCGATATCAACATCCGCAATATCAATCGATAAGATTTCAAATGCTGTACCAGAATCTAAGCCCTTAGAAAGAACTGTTTGAGAAATCATATCTGGATTTTCCAGAACTGTTGTATGACTAGAAGCACTACCGATTGTTGAAACGATCCCCTCACCTACACGGGCAATAACTGTTTCTTCACCAGCACCACCTACTAAACGTTCGATGTTTGCACGCACAGTAATACGTGCCTTCGCTTTTACTTCAATCCCGTTCATCGCAACACCTGCGATAAATGGTGTTTCAATTACTTTAGGGTTTACAGACATTTGCACAGCTTCTAAAACGTCACGTCCTGCTAAATCAATAGCTGCACAGCGTTCAAATGTTAACTCGATATTTGCACGATGGGCTGCGATTAACGCATTGACAACTCTGTCAACATTACCACCTGCTAAGTAGTGACTCTCAAGTTGATTAATTGTTACAGGTAAACCTGCTTTATGCGCCTTAATTAAAGGATTCACAATTCGTGATGGAATTACTCGACGTAAACGCATTCCGATTAAAGTGAAAATACTAACACGGACACCTGCCGCAAGTGCAGAAATCCACAGTGCTACTGGTACAAAGGTAAAGAATACCGCAACCACAATAAATAATAAGACTAGCCCGACAATTGGACCTATTAAGGCTAAATCAAATCCCATTTATTATTCCTCCATCTCTTTTACTGATGGTCTCACAACAATACGTGAGCCCTCTACTTTAATAATTTCTACATGTTTCCCAGCATCAACATAGCCACCTTCTGATACCACATCAATGCGCTCATTTCCAAATAGTATCGTACCTGCAGGACGTAGGGGGGTAATCGTTTTTCCTACTTTTCCAAGCAACTCCGTGCGGTTAATATTAGACACATAGCCCTCTTCCGTCGTCGTCGCATCCATCAACACTAATTTGTTTAAGACATGCAATTTTTTACCGAAAAATTTCATCAGGATCACCATTCCTATTATAGCAACAACAAGCGCAATGAAAATCGCTATAATCATTTGCATTATGCTTGCACCTGCCAGTATGAGACTTAGTAATATTAGCACGCCACCTAAAATACCAACAATACCACCGGGGACAAAAAACTCTGCAATGACAAGCGCTAAGCCTAAAACGAATAACAGTAAAGATTCATAACCAGCTAAGCCTGCCACCATATGCCCAAAGAAAAATAATCCAAGTGCTGACAATCCCATTATACCCGGAACACCGAAACCTGGCGAATATAGCTCCATCACAAGTCCTAAGCTAGCAATTGATAATAAAATTGGTACAATAATTGGATTTGTTATAAATCGAGCAAGTTTTTCAGAAAAAGTAGGTTCGATCGATACGATTTCACTACCCTTTAACTTTGTTTTCTCTAGTAGCTCTTGGAAATTCGAAGCCGTTCCTTCTGAATACTTAACTTTTTCTGCTTCTGAAGCTGATAACGTTAATAAATTTCCCTTCCCTGCTCGAAATTCTGATAAATCCTCAGATACATCTGCCATTGCTCGCGCATATAATGGGTTTCGATTTTTCGCCTCTGCAGCTGCTTCCATTTGAGCAACCCATGCACTATGAGCCTTTAAATCCGCGGCCTTTCCTACTGAGTCAATCACCGCAGCCGCACCGATTGTTCCATTTGGGACCATGTAGATTTCATCTGCATGTAAGGCTAAAAAGGCACCTGCTGAATGGGCATCTTTGTTAATAAACGCAATTTTTTTTATAGGCGTCGCATCCATTAACATAGCGATATCCCCTGCTACATTCACGAAACCACCTGGCGTATGAATGTCTAAAATAATTGCCTCAGCATGATTTTCCTCCGCCTCTTTAAAAGCTCGTTCTAAAAATGCGTGAAGTCCTCGTTCTACTTCATTATGAATCGGTATGTGATAGACCTTACTACTTGCAAAAGCAGATGTTAGTGGAAACGCTAACAAAAAAGTCATCCAAATAACCAAAAGATAGCTGAGGATTCTCCATCTTCGCATCTTTTTCCCTCCCTTCTTACATGCTTCTCTCTTGTATATACGACTGACCTTGTAAAAAGTTTCACATGTTTTTAATATACAGCGAATAAATCCTTTGTATGGCATAATCTTTAGTATTTCATCATCATTATATGTGTAAAAAGCCGAATAAATCTGAAAGATTACATTCGGCCTTTTATATGTACGCAAATTTGAGCACAATGTAAAATACCTGAAATTAATCAAAAAAGATTAACTTCAGGTATATTTTTGTCTGCTCAGTGAATCATACAATTGCGTGTTATGAACGTAGGGATTTTTAATGGGAAATTAAATTACCACTTACGTTTACGTGCAGCTTCTGATTTCTTTTTACGTTTTACGCTAGGTTTTTCGTAGAACTCGCGCTTTCTAACTTCTTGAATTGTACCACTTTTTGATACAGTACGTTTGAAGCGGCGAAGAGCATCTTCAAGCGATTCGTTTTTGCGAACGACAGTTTTTGACATCTCTCTTTCCCTCCCTCCGAACACACGTCAATACACAAATAGGCAAATAACCAACAGTTGTGTACTAAAGAATTATACCGTATTGTCTAATAATGGTCAATAGAAAGTGTACGAATAATTTAGACGAATTTTTGGTTCAATTCCCTTAAGAATTTTACAGTTATTTTTGGACAACATTATAAATAGATAAATACCATACAGTTGAGGAGAACATTATGAAATGAAATTCCTTAAAAATAAATTAAATCCTCCAAAAATTCTCGTGATTGGCTTTGCCATTATTATTTTGTTTGGATCTTTTTTGTTGACACTACCCATAGCAACGAAAGATGGCATAGGACTGGCGCTGATTGACGCTTTATTTACAGCCACATCCGCTACCTGTGTAACAGGATTGATAGTTGTAGATACCGGTGACACCTTTTCACTGTTCGGTCAATTAGTTATTTTATTTCTAATTCAAATTGGCGGACTGGGCTTTATGACCTTTGCCACTTTATTATTTTTGCTAGTGGGAAAAAAAATATCTTTAAAAGAAAGGCTTTTATTAAAAGAGGCTTTTAATAATCTAACAATGGCTGGGCTAGTAAAATTCGTGAGGAGAATTCTGCTATTTACAGCATGTATTGAAATAATAGGTGGTATTATTTTATCCATTCGCTTTTCATTTGATATGCCAGTAGGTAAAGCTGTTTACTTTGGTTTTTTTCATGCCATATCAAATTTCAATAACGCTGGCTTTGATATCATGGGAGACTTTCAGAGCTTAACAGGCTATGTAGATGACCCTTTCGTTGTATTAACAATATGTGCTCTTATTACAATTGGAGGTTTAGGGTTTATAGTGCTGAACGAACTGTTTGAATACCGAAATACCAAACGCCTTTCTGTTCATTCAAAAATTGTATTATCAACAACATTTATTTTAACAATAGGTTCAACAATTCTTATTTTTTTATTTGAATACGGAAATAGTAAAACCCTTGGACCTTTGTCAGATTGGGGGAAAATTCTAGGTTCAATCTATCAGGCTGTGACGCCCAGAACTGCTGGCTCAAATACTCTCCCTATCGGTGATTTAACGCACTCAACGCTCTTTTTAATGATTTGGCTCATGTTTATTGGAGGAGGCTCTGGTTCCACTGCTGGAGGAATCAAAATCACAACGTTCGCGGTTTTAACGGCTACGATGTGGTCTCAATTAAAAGGGAAAACAGATGTTGTGTTATTCAGTCGCAGAATGGTGCATGAAACAATTCTAAAAGCTTTAACGGTCACCATGTGTGGCATGCTTATTGTTGTGTCTGTGACTATTATTTTGAGCATCATCGAACATCGGCATCCATTTATGATGTATTTTTTTGAGGCTACTTCTGCATTTGGCACAACTGGACTTTCCATGGGACTTACACCTGAGCTATCCGTTGGAGGGCGTATACTGATCATATTGACAATGTTTGCAGGTAGATTAGGTCCATTAACGATTGCTTTTGCCATTACTAGACGTCGCCAACAGGAATCTTACCACCATCCTAAGGGAAATATTATGATTGGATAGCAATAATAAAGGAGCATCGCGTAAAATGACTATCAAACAATATGCTGTTATTGGTCTAGGCAGATTTGGGGTAAGCGTAGCCCGCCGATTAAACGAAGCTGGACACGAAGTCTTAGGAATCGATATTAACGAGGAACGAGTTGAAGATGCAGAGTCCTATGTAACACATGCTGTCATTGCGGATACAACCGAAGTAAAGGCGCTTACCTCAATAGGAATCACAAATTTTGATTGTGTGATTGTCGCAATAGGTATTGATATGCAGTCAAGCATTCTAACCGTCTCTTTATTAAAGGAGCTTGGAATAAAAAAGATAATAGCAAAAGCACTTGGTAAAAGACACGGTCAAGTATTAGATAAGGTTGGGGCAGATTGGATTATTTATCCTGAGAGAGATATGGGTGAACGAGTAGCCAATCAACTCCTCTCCCCAAATATGCTGAATTATATTGAGTTATCAAAAGAGTACAGTATTGAGGAAATGATGATTCCATCGAAAATGGCAGGGCAAAATCTTCGAGATTTAGATATCCGTGCCAAATATAATGTCAGTGTCATCGCCATTGTTCGAGATGGCAATATAACCATTTCACCCTCACCTGAGCAAATAATTGAAGATAAAGACATCCTAGTAATGATTGGTCACCGAAAGGATCTAACTTTATTTTCAAATATAGAATAATGGGCAATAGGCTGTGACAAAAGGAACTTATCTTTTGAAACAGCCACTAAGTATTTATTAAAAGACTTTTTTTCGATCCTTATCGTCCTTAAGAATTTCTACAGCTTCTCTAAAGCGTTGAGAATGAACAATTTCCCGTTCCCGTAAAAATTTCAGACTATCATTTAAATCCGTGTCATCCGATAAATCAATAATCCACTGGTATGTGGCACGAGCTTTTTCTTCAGCCGCAATATCCTCATAAAGGTCAGCAATTGGGTCGCCTTTCGCCTGGATATAGGTTGCCGTAAACGGTGCCCCAGCGGCATTCTGATAAAATAGGGCTTTGTCATGATTCACATAATGGTCGCCTAGTCCAGCTTCCTTTAGCATCTCTGGTGTCGCATCTTTTGTTAGCTTGTAAATCATCGTGGCAATCATTTCTAAATGTGAAAATTCCTCTGTCGCTATATCCGTTAATAACCCTACCACTTTATCTGGAATTGTGTAGCGCTGGTTCATATAACGAAGGGCAGCTGCTAATTCACCATCAGCACCTCCATACTGCTCAATTAAAAATTTTGCCAGCATGGGGTTACATGTACTCACTCTGACAGGATATTGGAGTTTCTTTTCATAATACCACAAAAATAAATTCCTCCTAATCACTCATGTTAGACTTGCCATGGCCACGGTGTATCAATCCAATTAAACGGATAATTAGAATAGCTTCTTCCAAAATTCATAAGGGGACCAAACTTCTTTTCAAAATCTCTTTTTAGCTTCATACTGATTTCAGTTTTTTCATTAAATTGCTGAATGGCATCATAATCATGAGGATGGGTATCTAAATAAAGATTTAACTCCACAATGACAAAATCAATGGCTTGAATTTCTTCAAGTAATGTATAAAATTCGGGCGGCATCTCTTTATTCATTTTTTACCCCTCCTTTTTCAGGATTTGGATAGGGACTGAATAATTGCGGCCATAATGTTCCAGCCATAAGAGCTTCTCTTGGCGATTGAAATTGAGGTAATCCAGGTGGTTGAAATCCCATATACAATTGTGGGGGTGTGGCAAAGCTTTTCACTCTAATAGGCGGACATGGATCAAATGGGCTAATATAAGGCTTCCAATACTTATATTGCGTAAACATTGCTTCCTCCCTTCTGTATTCAATTACATCAGTGGAGTATATGAGGTAGAAAAAACTTTTATTCTGAATAAAAGTCGAAGGGAGATTAGTTGTTCAATGCAAATAGGTAAGAAAACTCCTCATTAGACGAACGGACTTATTAATCCATGTAGCCAAAGTGGAGCTAACGTACATGCTATTTACTTTCGATTCTAATCATCATAGCAGAAATTAATCCAATGCAAAGTGTTGTAGCAAGAAGGATAAATGCAAATGTAAAGCTACCAGTTTTCATAAAATAAACAGATATCATAGGCGCAATACTTGTTCCAGCAAATAAAATGACAGTATACATAGATACTGCAATCCCTCCTATGTTCCAACCTAATTGACCCACAAGAGACACTAATGAAGGGACCGCAAGTGCAATTCCACTAACAAATAGAATACTAATTAAGGATAAACCAACGATGTTAGAGATAAAGCCCATCATTAATAAGGAGATAATAGAAAGAGTCAAAGCTCCTTTTAGTACTGACAGGACATTCAAACGCTTTGATAATTTCCCCGCAATAGGGGACAGGATCATTCCAAATACACCAATAGATCGAATATAAATCAACTTTTGACTACTCATTCCAAAAGATTTACTTGTAAGGTACTCCCCCAAAATAATATACATACTTACAAAGGACAATAATAGAACGAAAGCAATCAAATAACTAAATATCAAATTTCCATTAGTAAAAATAATACCTATCCTTTTCATTGGCTCCCATATATTCTTTGCTTTATTAACAGCTCCACCTTTTGGTAATAACCAAAACACCAGCAAGGCAGTAGCAAGATAAACTAATGACAGAACATAAAAAGTGACATGCCAAGAAGTATGTTCACTCACATACCCACTAAATACCTGACCCACAATACCGGCTAAGAGAAAACCTGTGCTTATAAAACCTACTGCTCCCACTTTTTTATCATTTGGAAATACTTCAAGCGTATAAGCAAGTGCTACTGGTGAAAATGTAGCCGCTGCAAGTCCCTGTAATCCTCTTAGTAATAAAATGACAGAATAATCATTAGTCAAACCTAATAGCAACGTTATACAGCTTAATGAAAAAAGACCCGTAACAATTACATTTTTTCGTCCATATTTTTCTGATATTGCTCCATAGAAAAAGCATCCTATAGCAAATCCAAGTGAAAAAACACTTGAACTGAGGCCTGCCCTAGACAACGAAATATGAAAATATTCACTGAATAGACTGAGAAGCGGTATTGTCAAATACAAACTAGACATAACTACCATCCCTGTCCAAGATAAAATAAAGGTCATCAGAGAATAATTTGCTTGGTTTTCTATAATTGCTTTATTCATAAAATAAACCCCCTTTTTAATTTGATTAGCTTATAGTTAGATAATCTAATTATATGTTTAAAAATTAAACTGTATCAACCTAGCTACAGTTTAACGTTCCACCTTTAGTTTTCTCTGCATAGATTTTAATAGTTTATTCACCAACTTTTCAAATACCTTTCGTTCTTCGGGCTCCAAATCGACCATACTAGAAGCACACGAAGCCCAATAAGTTGGCAAAATGTTAGCCACGAAAGCACGGCCTTCATCTGTTAAACTCACATAAATTTTTCTGCGATCTTCTTTGCTATGATTGCGTATAACAAGATTTCTCTTTTCTAACCAATCAATCATTGAAGTTGCTGATGCCCTCGTAATCCCCAAACGTTCAGCTATTGCAGATGGAGTCGCTCTTCTCACATCATGCAGTGTCAACAATAATAGTAGATCTAATTTACTTTCCGTAATTCCAAAAGGAGCCAGTTCAATATCCATTGCATCTAAAACGTAGTCACTTAACCATAACAACATTAATCCTAATTTTGCTTCTTCTTGATCTAAATTACTTGAAGAAGATGCTTGAATCAGCTCAATATATGGATCTAAACCTAATACTGGCAAATCATCTTCATGCGTAAACATTTTTTTAGATTTTGTCATTTCATCACCTTTTAATTAGATTATCTAACTATTTAATATTCTAACTATAGTCAAAGATAAATGCAAGTAGTTTTCTTGAACCCCTATGCCAAATAAATGGAATGATTATTTAAAAAAGAAAGGGCTAGTTCATAACGAAAAGCCCTGTAATCCTTGCTATAAAAGTTTTTTTCATTAGGCTTAATTAATATTATTTATTCCCTTAACAAATGTTAACACTTTTTAACAATGCAGCTATTTAAGGAGCTGTCAGAAACACCCCCTGTTTCATTTTAAGGATGACTTCTAGGACAGCCCATCTATTTGCCCCGATACTGGTAGTACTGCGTGACATTTCCAGCATTAAATTGCTCAGTAATATATTGAACAGCCTCTTGTAGAGATAATTTACTGCTACAAGTAAAAACATCTATTGCCGCATATCCGTATTCTGGCCAAGTATGAATCGTTAAATGTGATTCTTGAATAATAACTACACCACTAACCCCATAAGGTGAAAAATGATGGAAATGTTCAGTCACAATCGTTGCTTTTGCTATTAGGGCGGCTTGACACATAATCTTTTTAATTTGTTGAATGTCATTCAGTAATGCACCGTCACACTCATGCAATTCTAATAAAATATGATGGCCTAATGCATGTTGGGTTTGTGCTTTCTTTACTGTTCTCTTAATTTGTGAAAACTTTTTATTTTTGCAACTCGGACAACCACTGGATTGAAGCTGATTAATTGTAACATATTGATTGCCAGTACCAACTGTAAGTGCATGTTGACAATGCATACACTGATAAACAACAGATTTCCGCTCAATCTCACCTGTATAAATTGGCCTTGTAAATTTACGGTGATTAGGGATATTGGGAGTCATTTGCTCTGTTGTTTGTAATACAAATAATTGACTTGTAGCCCCTAATATCTGCGCACCTTCATAGGTATTAATATCATATTGAATACTGTTAATCACAAAGCCCATGGCATGTAAGCCTTGCTGCAATTGCCACTGCTTCCGGTAACTACGTTTCGCGTAGGAAAAAAACACATGCCGCATTGCTTCTGGTTTTAGAGCATTAATTGCACGTGATAAAAAAAGCTGGGCGCCAATTAAAGTATATGGTGTATCTGTGTATACACAATCAAACTGATGGGCATATCGATTTGGCAAGGGCTCCTGAACATTATAATAATCTGTTCTAATCGGAAGCTCATAATCTTTAGCTATTTTACTAATTATGCTCAAAACCCGCCTATCAATATCTAACACAACAATTTTAGTTGTAGAATGTGGAGCAATTTTCTTAAGTAAAAACGCTAGAGCAATACTGATGAAATCGTCATCACCTAAACACAAAATACGCTTATTGAATAGCATCGAATAATCTAATGCAAGCAATGCCCGTTTTAATGCTGTCTCAACTGTACATTTGGCTTGATCAATTGCCACATCAGCTGTAGGTCTAGCATCATAAATATAGCTTAATTCACTTGTATTTTGTGTAATCCACTCTATTCGAAATGCATCATCTGTCGTTAATTGAAGGTAGAGATCCGTATCGGCACCTGAAAGTTGAAAATATTGCGAAATAGCTAGCTGGCCCTTTTTCGTTAAGCTGTGTTTCCCCCAGCCCTTTTTAGCAAATTCATTTTTCATTGCTGAAACGATAGGTATCGGTAAGTCTGTCATATAAGCTAAAGATTTAGTTGTACAATTATTATGGAAATATAAAGCAAGCAAAGCTTTCTCTAATGTGTGATAGTGTTCTTCAAGCTGCATGTCAGCTGTAATTTGTTGTAATTGTTTTTGCATTGTAGATTCGTCCTCTCAATTTTAATAAGAAAAAAAGATTAAAATTGTCTAAATCAACGAATAGAAAAACGCGACTAAAATTAGTCGCGTTAAATGTTTATACAAAGCTAACTAATTCTAATCTTGCTTTTTTTGCACAACAAATAACACCCAAAACGGGCGATTTATTCGACAAAATTAAGCTATTACGTTGATTCAGATTAGAATTCTACAATTAACAAAAAGTTCACCCTTTAATGAAATAGTACTTCTATTATAGAATAAGGAAAAAAAATTCTCAACCCTATTGGAAGGGCAAAATAAATGCAAGCAGGGCTAGTTCATAAAGAACAGCCCCGTATCCCTGACTATATAAGGATTTTCAGTAGTATTAATAATTAGAATCTGAAATTAAGCCATTCATAATTGCTACACCCGAGCTTGCTCCAATACGAGTAGCCCCTGCCTCAATCATCTTTTTCATATCCTCTAAGCTTCGTACACCACCAGAAGCTTTTACACCTAGCTCTGGACCTACTGTTTTACGCATTAAAGCAATATCCTCTGCTGTTGCGCCACCAGTAGAAAAACCTGTTGACGTTTTCACATAATCTGCACCTGCTGCCACCGATAATTCACATGCCTTCACTTTCTCTTCCTCTGTCAGTAAGCATGCTTCAATAATAACCTTCACAAGTGCACTACCCTTTGCCGCTTCCACCACTGCTGCAATATCAGCTTGTACTACATCATATTTTTTATCCTTTAACGCACCGATATTAATGACCATATCCACTTCTTTTGCACCATTCGCAATTGCATCTTTTACCTCAAATGCTTTGACCGCTGATGTACTAGCGCCCAGCGGGAAACCAATAACTGTACATACTAAAACGTCCGATCCTTGTAATAATTCACTGCTGTACTTAACCCATGTCGGATTTACACATACTGAAGCAAAGCTAAATTGTTTTGCCTCAGCACAAAGTTTTTCAATTTGTTCTTGCGTAGCCTCAGCCTTTAATAAAGTATGATCAATCATACGTGCAAAATTTTGTCCCATTTTAAAACTCTCCTTCGCATTCCAAGTTGTACGTACCTCTTGGAATCATATCATTTTTTAACGATAACGTCTAATTTCTTTTATTTAATCAATGGTTAGACTTGCTTACATTCATTCTAAATAGAGATTCTTACTTTAACTCTACTTCTTTTAATCAATTGGCTCTGCTTTATTCCATTTTCGCTCTGCTTGTTCCTATTTTCGCTCTGCTTTATTCTCTTTTCGATCAGCTTGCTCTCATTTTCGCTCTGCTTCATTTCTTTTTGATCAGCTTGTTCCGATTTCTGCTCTGCTTCATTCCCTTTTCGATCAGCCTGCTCTCATTTCCGCTCTGCTTCATTCCCTTTTCGATCAGCTTGCTCTCATTTTCGCTCCGCTTCATTTCTTTTTGATCAGCTTTATCCCATTTCCGCTCTGCTTCATACTTTTTCGATCAACTTACTGTAATTCTCGCTCTGGGCTTTTTACCCTTTACAAAACAAAAAGGATTGCCCTATCAAAAAAAGGCAATCCTTTTATTTATTTAACTGCTTCTAACACACGCACAAATTGTCCATTAGAATGAGGGTATCCTGCTTGTGTAATTTTCACCTTCACAAGCTGTCCAATTAGACTCTCAGGGCCTTCAAAGACTACTTTTAAGTAATTATCTGTATAACCTGTTAATAGTCCTTCTTCCTCACTACCATCATGAACAAACTCTTCTGGAATTAACTCCAAAACTTGATCTTCAAAGCGAGAGGCATATTCCTTCGCCAATTGGTCATTTAATGCAATTAAGCGGTGAACACGTTCGTTTTTAATTTCCTCATCAATTTGATCCTCCATACGTGCAGCTGGTGTTCCTGTACGAGGAGAGAATGGAAATACATGCAGCTCAGAAAATTTATGATCCCGGATAAAGTTATACGTTTCCATAAATTCTTCTTCCGTCTCACCTGGGAAACCTACAATGACGTCAGATGTAACAGCTAAGTCTGGCAATGCCTCATGTAATTTTGTTAAGCGCTCACCAAAGAATTCCATTGTATATTTACGACGCATGCGTTTTAAAACTGTGTCTGAGCCTGATTGGATTGGAATGTGTAAGTGATTAACAACAATATTTGATTCACGTAAAACTTCAATGACTTCGTCTGTTAATTGACTAGCCTCAATTGAAGAAATACGTAAGCGTTTTAAGCCTTTCACATTTGCTTCTACATCACGTAGTAACTGCGCTAAGTTATAATCTTTTAAGTCTTGTCCATAGCCACCTGTATGAATGCCTGTTAGTACAATTTCAAGATAGCCTGCGTCCACTAATTGTTGTGCTTGGTGCAATACTTCCTTAGGATCTCGGGAGCGCATTAACCCACGAGCCCATGGAATAATACAAAAAGTACAGAAGTTATTACAGCCCTCTTGAATTTTTAAAGAAGCACGTGTACGGTCAGTAAATGCGGGTACATCTAATTCCTCATAGACACGATTTTTCATAATGTTGCGTACAGCATTAATTGGTTGTCGTTCAGTACGATATTGATCGATATAGCCAAGTAACTTTGTACGATCCTGTGTTCCTACAACAATATCTACACCAGGAATCGCCATTATTTCTGCTGGAGACGTTTGAGCGTAGCAACCTGTAACACAAATGACAGCATCAGGATTTTGACGAATAGCTCGACGAATTACCTGACGTGATTTTTTATCTCCAGTATTTGTTACGGTACATGTATTTATGACATAAACGTCTGCTTGGTGATCAAATTCAGTACGCTCATAGCCTTGTTCCTTAAACAGCTGCCAAATAGCTTCAGTTTCATAATGGTTTACTTTACAACCTAGAGTATATAGAGATACGGTTTTCGGAAGCTCGTAGCTCATAAAATATATCATCCTTTCAACATCACATTACACTGTGTTTCTTAACTTTTTATTTTTTAATGTACTTAATTTAGATACGTGAACTATAATAACACAATCCTTTTAAAATCAATACTTTTAAGATTTAAAAGATCACTCAATCACGGAGTGGTCTTTCATGGATTATTGAACTAAAGCATTACGTTTGTTGAACAATACATTATTCATTTGGATTAAATTCAATTGATTTTGCTTGATACATTTTATCCTTAAACATATACGTAATTTGAATATCCCCTATACTCCCACCTACTGGAGAAATTTGACCTCCAATTTTCGCAATAAGTTGATTGTCATTTATTTCAAAGTTGATAAGATTGCCAAAGTATATATCAGGAAATAAATGTTCAGGTTCAATTTTTAAAGGTTTGATATTAATTGTAAATTTCTTTTTTCCAATATTAATAATGGCTTTGTTAGGTAATAACTCTGTCTTTACGTTTTTTAATACAATAGCAATCGGGTCATCAACCAGCACTTCAACTGGTACTTCAACAAACTCCTTATTTATTCTTTGATTTTGGATATGAAAAACGTGAACTTCTCGTTCTAATATTCCAGTACCAGTATCCTTGGTCAAAATTATGATTAACTCATTTTTTCTATCTTTATTGATGTCCTCATAGATAATTTGCGGTGACCAAGTCGGACTTGTTGTATTTATCCAATAAGGTTTTGTAAGGACACCACCTTTAAAAACAATTTTAAAATCTGTATATACTCCATTCATCTTTTTAGCAAAAAGGGTTACATCTGCTTTATCAGATTTTGTAATTTCCTCATATTCATTTATCATTGCTTTAGTTTTTGATAAAACGGTAAAAAAAGAAATGGCAATAATTAAAATAAGAACTTTTTTCATAAGAAAACACCTCATATTTAAGTGTTCTCTATAACTGACTGTTTATTCCACTAAACTACAGTTCTCTTTCATTATATCTCATCATTTACTCTACCACTCCAGCCAATTATCTAATGATGGTTCACCACGCACTATTGAATGTGGAAGGCTATCCCTTTCATTTAATCAATTATAGAAAGGCACCGGACGTTCTGTATAAGGAGCATTCCTGTTAGAAGGATTTTCAGGGGCTTGAAAAAGAAAAAGCCCTCTTGTATGATGCATGAGTGTCAACGGGAAATTGACTCATCATCACATAGGAGGACTCCATTTATGAATTCTAATACGAACCAAAAGATTAATCAAGTCTCTGAAAAAACACTCGTCATCGGTATCGATATTGCCAAGCGTACACATTATGCATGTGCGGTTGATGAAAGAGGACGCGTGCTCCAAAAATCGTTCCCTTTCTCGCAAACAAGAGAAGGTTTCGATACTTTTTATGAAAGAATAATAGCTTTACGTGCTACGCATGAAAAAAGCGATGTGTTAGTTGGTTTTGAACCTACCAGTCATTACTGGATGAATCTAGCTGCCTATCTTTGTGCACATGGAATTCCATTTATCATGGTGAATCCTCATCATACTGGACAGAGCCTAAATTTTTTGATTTCTCTATGATTGTTATTTATGCATTAACTTTAATTTTATATTGTTGTATACTTCATGAAAAGGAGAGGTTAAACGTTGACTGACAGAAAAACATCTGAAGCTCAAAAGCGTGCTACACAAGCTTATCGAGAAAAAAATCGTGAAAAAACACGTAAACAATCAGCTAATAGTGCAGCTAAAACTTATATTAATAAATATTGTGAGTTAGAAGATTTAACGGAATTAAAGCAGCTAATAGATGCTAGAGAAAAGGAATTACAAGGTGAATAATAAACAAAGACCAGGCACTCAATCTAATGTGAGTCCTGGTCATTTGTTTGAAGTTTAGGTTTAAGTAAAGATATTAAAACTTTACATTGGATAAGATAACACAACAATCTATACAAAATCTGAACAATTCAAGTGTAATTTTTGGAAATAAAAAAGACCAAGCCACTACTAAATAGAGCTTGGCATTTTTCACTATGTTTATTAAGCTTAAAACTTATCTCCAAAATTGCCTAAATAATCTATCATCAGCTAAAGTTTTAAGTGTCTTAAAATCTTCATGAGAAAAATAATTAGACACATCTAATTCATATCCCCAGATAATAACAGGAGCAATCATAATATGACTTTTCCCCTGTGGTTTACGTTGTGATCTAGCTCTTACCCATATTTTCACACGTGTTCCATCATTATTTATCTCAATCTTTTCTCCACCATCGGTATCACCTTGTTCTACAATTTTGTTTGGTATAACATCAATACATACCATATCATCTGGAGCTGAAAATTCCTCACTATCAGTTGTAGCTGGTGGTCTTGGTTTTCCAGGATCTACACTATTTGCTTCAGCTTGTATTACCCTTGACGTTGTATTCGCTCTTACGGATTCATAGTCCTCTATTCTTATAGAAACAAATCTGTTCTCTAAATCATTCATGTTTTGGTTGTAATCCCCCATTACTTCATTGGGATCATCACCAGTTTTGATTCTATCTGCTAATATTTTTGTGAATCTTCTTATTTCATCCACATAATCCTCATATTCAGTTAAAGGTTTTAATGGTACATCTTCATTATCAAACACATAAATCACTTCTTATAAGAACATATAATTATTCTTTCCAGAAAGAGCATATATATGCATGTTTGATAGCCAAAAAATTACTTAAATTAAATATGATGGCACTCTTATCGATAAGTGATTAGGTTATTTCCTCGTCTTTGTTGAATCGTAATATACAACCCAATTAAACGATCAGTGGTCATTGTACCATTCTGTAAATCCTTTAAGTGTGATTCCTGAATAATGCCATCTTTAAACGCCTGTGCAATAAAATTCTCCGTTTCAGTTTTCATAGCTGGGGAACCGGGATTCCATGTTTGAGTCAATTTGATTTCCTCCTTTTTATCCTCTACGATTAGTTGTACTTGTCCTTTACTATTAGTAGGCACGTTCAATTTGCCCTCTAGCTTATAGCCTGTAGGCATCTTCCAAGTTGATTTAACTTCGAAATGTGGTCGGTCAATGCTACCAACCCAATCACCACCCCATGTAATACCAAGCTTTCGTGCAATAGCCCTTACTCGAGTAAGTGTTGTTACATCATATAAAGAATAAGGAGGACCAACAGCAATATCCCAAGCTAGTCGTGATTTGTGATTGCTGTCCAATGTCCAGGTAACAATTTGCCCAGGTCTAGTACGCCTCTGAGCATAAAGGTAATTTTGGCGTTCCTGTGAGCGATATGTTTCTGTAATGAAGATATTTTTAATTCCGGCTTTAAAACACTACTGGAATAATAACCAGCAAGCTGTTTTTGCAGCTGGTAATAGCTCGGCAAGATCTCGACATGTTGTTGTTATGCTTGTACTCATTTTTCATCATCCTTTGGTTTGTCGTATTTCAATGCCTGAGAGCTGTCATTTGTACCTTCTGTCGTCGGATCAACAACTACTCCAACAAGCACTAAAAAAGCGAGCACAGTGTTAAATAACTCTGTTACTCGCTCATTATAGATTGTTGTATCATAGCCGAATAATGCGCCAATTTGTTGGACTAAAAGCAGTATTAGTGCAAAGGCAGCCACTAAAAATGGCTTATGCTTTAAACGTACTTTCCAATTAATTTTCATTGTAATTTTTCCTCCTAATTTGTTTTAATAACAAGTGCTAATAATGCTAAAATGACAGCCCCAATAATAGTTGTAGAAGCCCACCACACGATTTTATCGATTTTATTTAATCGATGATGAGCACTTTTCGTACTTGCCAAGGCTTCATCAGCTTTGTCTTCAGCACGGTTTGCTGTATCACGAATATGGTTAATGCCATCTAATTTTTCACCTATCGCACCTAAACGTTCATAAACATCTCTTACTAAATCATCACCCATAAAAAAATAGTAGTACAAACCTTGGCCATGATTTGCACTACTAATATTTTTATTTGTTGTGTTTCTCAAAAATTTAAAACTATTAAGGGCTAGTAGGAGGAGTAAGTCCTAGAAGAACAGGAGTTATTACACTACTGCCAGCACCAAGGCGGACTTGTTGAACTTGTAGTACTTTTACAGTCAATTCCAATACAATTTTTTCACGCAAAGTGCTGAACGTTCCCTCTGGTGATGTCAAGATTGGCGAAAAATCAAGTTCAAAGAAGTTTGCCGCTACTAATTCTCCAAATGGTTGTTCATTGTATTTAACAAGGTTTTGGAAGAAAGCTTTATCCAATCGAGCGTCCATTTGCGTCGCTTCATTCAGGAAGTTCGCTTCAGCAAACTCGGAAATGCCTAAGATTGGAGTAGGTCCCCCAGTCGTTTGTGGGAATGTAAGGTCTGTAAAACCAGAAAACGCAACATCGGCAATTCTATCTCGAAGTGCTCCACTACATGCTGATGAAGCATATTCGATATTTTTACGAATATGTCCTGCTACAAATAATTTAGCTCTTGTTACTCTAAAAAAGTCAGTGCCCGCAATACGCGCAAAGCTCACTGGAACCAATTTAACTTGATTTAGGAATACATTTTTTTTCACTCTTTTGATTTCAGTTGCTGCAGGAGAAAGCGTAATATCTGACTCCACAACGATTTGAAGTGTTGGTTCTGCAAGTACAACTGGAACTTTAATTGTTGGAGTCGTAAGTGGCGTAGCAACTACTGGAGTAATTTCACTAGTTAATGGAATTTGTTCAGTTGATGCTACCGGACAAGGTTCGAATTGACTAACTTGATTATCTAATTGTTCACTCAAAAAAATTCCCTCTTTTCATTTTTTTAGTATTAAAGAGCGCTCTTTATATAACTAGAATATGTAGCGGTTATATCTATACATGGACGTATATACTAGTATTTTACTGATTTTTAAAAAGGGTTTTGAGCTAACATATAAGATTTCAATTATCCTCTAGACTCTTGTTTGCCATACTAACTTGTATTTTCTGTACTTGAAACATATGAATGATTAAATCTAATACTATATTTTGGCACAATTGATTCGAATGAATAAATTCTTTATTTTGTACAGGTATTTCATCCCCGAAATGAGAACTTATATACTCAATATTCTGATGAATATAACCTTCTATAAATAAATTCCCCTTTAATGCTGTACATGTACCATTACCTAATGATTTGGAAAAACGATTAGGTACGAATCTACAATTGGATAGTACTACCTCACTCGAGATATCTTTAACCTCCACAATTCCTTTTTCAAATATCATAAATTCTTCGAGACATATTTCGATTTTATATTCCCCAACTACAACTGGAACTCTAATATGCATAAAATCTTCGGTACTGTACGAATGATTATTTACTCCACCTTTGTTAATTGATTGTGAATTATGTAAGGGGACTACAACTGATTTAAGCAGATTATTTTTCTGATTATTTTTAGGATGGATATCTGTTTTCATTAAAAATACAATTTTATTAATTTTTGAGCGAGCCAATCGACAATCTGGCTGCTCAGGATAATCCGTTATAGTATGAAATAGCTTAGTTTCAAATTGGGGAATTTGTTTATTGTTTAAATCAAGAAATTCAAATGTATTTTGAACATTTTCACCACAGATAGGAGCATGGAGAAAATCATTAATTTCAACATATGTAGAAAATGAGCTTTTTTGGGTTATAGAACATACTTCTCCTTGCACAGGCTCAGGAAAAGGTGTAACTGTAGAAAGGTTTTCCCCTTCATCATTTTTATTCTCACCATATGATTGATTAGGGTCTATTTGAGATGTTAAATCCGGTACTTCTTTAAAATTCATTTCCTCTGTCTCTTCGGGATCAGGGAGAGCATGAACATCTTCCCCATCATTAATTTCTAGAGGATTAAGTAGTCCATGATTGGAATCTAAATTGGGTACTAAATCTAGACCTTTCACTGGATTCATTTCATCTTCTATTTGAGTATCGGAGAAATGATCGATTTCTTCCTCAACAACCGTTTCAGGAATAAGTAATGTTAAATCCAGCTCTTCCACTGGACTCAATTCATCAACCTCCACGTTATCAGGTAGGGGATTGGTTTCTTCTTCTACACTATTTCTTGAAGAAATTAGTAATTCATGGCTAGATTCTTCCCCATTTCTGGTACCATCATTTTCACCACAAGCAGAATCTAAATGAGATGGTTTAGGTTGATACGTCCAATCCGTGTATTTATTTTGCTTGGAGGATACTTCCTTCATCCCTCTAAAGTTAATCCATGGAGTTTTCATTCATTCACTCCCAAAAAATGTTTTGACAAATCGATAATTCCTCATTGTTCTATATATTAAGGATTTGAGTTCTACTTCATAATATAACGCCTATTCTTTTCACTGTACTTATTATTACAATTCATACTATGCTTAACTTTTACTTTTGTCACTGAGCACGTTGTTTCACACGACAATTTTTTAATAGCAAAAAAGGCAGTTGAAAATTCGACTAAATCGAACCCTCGACTGCCAACTCAAATATTGGATTTTTATCCGTGACCTTGAATGACGCTTATCTATTTTGATTCTCTAGTAATTAAAGATAGATTAACAAGGTTCGGAAGGTGGATTAATAGGAGGATTGATAGTAGGACTAACTGGAGGAGTAAGCCCTGTAAGAACAGGAGTTATTACACTACTGCCAGCACCAAGGCGGACTTGTTGAACTTGAATTACTTTTACAGTCAGTTCGAGTACGATTTTTTCACGTAATGTGCTAAACGTACCTTCTGGTGATGTCATAATTGGCGAAAAATCAAGTTCAAAGAAGTTCGCTGCTACTAATTCTCCAAATGGTTGTTCATTGTATTTAACAAGGTTTTGGAAGAAAGCCTTATCCAATCGAGCGTCCATTTGCGTCGCTTCATTCAGGAAGTTCGCTTCGGCAAACTCGGAAATGCCTAAGATTGGAGTAGACCCCCCAGGTGTTTGTGGGAACGTAAGGTCTGTAAAACCAGAAAACGCAACATCGGCAATTCTATCTCGAAGTGCCCCACTACATGCTGATGAAGCATATTCGATATTTTTACGAATATGTCCTGCTACAAATAATTTAGCTCTTGTTACTCTAAAAAAGTCAGTGCCCGCAATACGCGCAAAGCTCACTGGAACCAATTTAACTTGATTTAGGAATACATTTTTTTTCACTCTTTTGATTTCAGTTGCTGCAGGAGAAAGCGTAATATCTGACTCCACAACGATTTGAAGTGTTGGTTCTGCAAGTACAACTGGAACTTTAATTGTTGGAGTCGTAAGTGGTGTAGCAACT
The DNA here is from genome assembly GCF_002455205.1 of Lysinibacillus sp. UBA6686. NCBI lineage: Bacteria > Bacillati > Bacillota > Bacilli > Caryophanales > Bacillaceae > Lysinibacillus > Lysinibacillus sp. UBA6686. The sequence goes on from NZ_DKJS01000085.1 coordinate 120,146, forward strand.
ACTGGAGTAATTTCACTAGTTAATGGAATTTGTTCAGTTGATGTTACCGGACAAGGTAGCATTTGATTTTCTAATTGTTCACTCAAAAAAATTCCCTCTTTTCATTTTTTTAGTATTAGGGAGCTCTCCTATCGTTAGAATATGTATCAATAATATCTATGTATGGACGTTATACTTGTTTTTTCTAGTTTAATAAAAGGGATTTTTGTTAAATTTTCTCTTGACTCGAAATTTTTATTTATTTTCACATCATATTTTGCACAATATTACTGACTCAAATTCTAGTTAGACCCTATATTATAAAAGTGAAAAAACCACTTAAAACAGTTTTTTAAGTGGTTTTGCCCATGCCTCATCTTTTAGCCAATACGCAATATAACACAACCTCACATATCTCTTGTGTATGAACAGTACTTTTAACAAGCTGGGATTTCTTTTATTCAAATTCATAGGATATTGCAGACAGTGCATAAAGTGGCGCTGTTTCTGCTCGTAAAATCCGGGGGCCTAAAGACATCGTTTGGGCTCCAGCTTGCAACAGAGTATCCGCTTCTTTTCTAGCAATGCCGCCTTCTGGACCAAAGATAATAAGAATTGAATTCGATTTTTTATCGTAAGCGTTTTTTAGCTTTTCCGCAAATCTTGTACGTTTTATCGACTTGGCATCTTCTTCATCTGCGATAAAAACGGCGTCAAAATTGCTCACTTGATTTACTAGCTGCTTAAAAGAAATTGGTTCATAAATTTCTGGTATATGTGTACGATGGGATTGTTCAGCGGCCTCTTTTGCAATTTTTTGCAGACGCTCTTGCTTTTTTACCCCCTTCTTTTTATCCCATTTTACAATGGAACGCTCTGCTTCAAAAGGCAATAAGGCAAACATGCCAAGCTCTGTTGCTTTTTGTGTAATAAGCTCTAATTTATCACCTTTTGGCAATCCACAGGCAACTGTAACTTGAACAGGTAGCTCAGGAGAAGGAATCATCTCCCCAGTAGGCTGTATAACTACCCCATCTCCTTCAAAGGCTACAATTGTACAGATGTGGGCGTTATCTTGTGCCACTACTACAATTTTGTCACCTTCCTTCATTCGCATTACTCGTTCAATATGATGGGCATCTTCTCCACTAATCCGTGCTTTTTCAATAGAGGTTTCAATAAAATAACGCTGCATGGTACACATTCCTTTCTATAAAGAAGAGAAAACACCAAATCACAAACACTCGGCTCACGATTTGGCGCTTTCTCAATCCATTTATTGTGGACGACGGGCGATGATTGCGACCCAGTCTTCCATTAGTAATACTTCTTCAATGACAAAGCCTGAAGCTTCTAGTGCTGCTTTGACATCATCTCGTTTTGCGCCAATGATGCCTGAAGTGACATATAATCCACCTGGTTTGACAATTGAAAATGCATCGTCAGTAAAGGATATAATAATTTCTGCTAAGATATTGGCAACAACGACATCGGCCGGCTCCTTCACTGTATCCAATAGGTTTCCATGAAATACAGATACCGTATCCTCAACTTTGTTTAACACAACATTTTCTTGTGCTGAGCGTACTGCTACTTCATCTAAATCAAGCGCATGAACACTTTTAGCTCCAAGTAATGCGGCACCAATAGAAAGAACACCAGAACCCGTACCAATATCGATAACTGTGTCTCCCTCTTTTACAACCCTTTCAAGCCCTTGCAGGCACATCACAGTTGTTGGGTGTGTTCCAGTACCAAATGCCATACCAGGATCTAATTCGATAATTAATTCATCTGTTGATACTGGAGTATAATCTTCCCAGGTTGGCACAATTGTAAAGCGTTCAGAAATTTTCACAGGATGATAGTATTGCTTCCAAGCTGTTGCCCAATCTTCCTCATTTACTTCTACAATCGATACTACATTCTCCCCTATATCGATATTAAAGTTCGTTAGATTTGTGATAGCCGCTTTAATTTCTTCTACTGTTTCATTTAAAAAGCTAGACTCCGATAAGTAAGCCTTAATAATAACACCATCTTTGGGAAAATCTGCTTCATTTAGTGCATAAATTTCACCAAATTGATCTTCTCGTGGCTTAGCAAATTCAGCCGAATCTTCAATAACAACACCACTTGCTCCAGCCTCATGCAAAATATTCGAAATTGCCTCTACCGCTTCATTCTTGGTATGAATGGATAACTCTGACCACTTCACGTAGCTCTTCAGCTCCTCTAATTATTCGCCTTGGAATTTTTTCTTGATTTTATCGAATAGTGAGCTTCCTTGTTCCTCAGGAATATCACCACTAATTTCCGCAAATTCGCGTAGCAGTTGTTTTTGTCTTTCTGTTACCTTTTCTGGTGTGACAACTTTGACAGTAACATATTGATTACCAGTACCATAGCCATGTACATTTTTTACACCTTTGTCTTTAAGGCGGAATTGAGCACCTGACTGTGTCCCTGCTGGAATTCGTAATTTTACTTTCCCATGAACAGTTGGTACTTCAATTTCATCACCAAGAGCTGCTTGAGGGAATGTTAGCTTCAGTTCATAATAAATATCATCGCCATCACGTTCAAACTCATTATGCCCTTGCACACGGAACATTATATATAAATCTCCCGCTGGTCCTCCGTTTATACCTGGCTCTCCCTGACCCGTTACACGAATTTGTTGGCCATCGTCAACCCCTGCTGGAATTGTTACTTTAATTTTCTTACGTTTTTGTACTTTTCCTTCTCCACGACATGTTGAACATTTTTCTTTAATGATCTTTCCAGTACCATGACATGTTGAACAAGTACGACGATTCATCATACGGCCAAATGGCGTATCCACAGCTTGATTTACTTGACCAGCACCATTACATGTTGAACATGTTTCTGGTTTAGTTCCTGGTTTTGCACCCGAACCATGACAAGTATCGCAGGTTTCATCCTTCGGAATTTCGATTTCTGTTTCTTTCCCGAAAATCGCTTCTTCAAATTTAATATTCATACGATATTGTAGATCATCACCCTTGCGTGGTGCATTCGGGTCCTGACGACGACCGCCACCACCAAAGAATGAGCTGAAAATATCCTCGAAGCCGCCAAAGCCGCCTCCTCCGAAGCCACCACCACCAAAGCCAGCATTTGGATCCTCATGACCAAATTGATCGTAGCGCGCCTTCTTCTGATCATCACTTAGCACTTCATAAGCTTCAGCGATTTCTTTGAATTTTTCATCTGCACCTGGCTCTTTATTTAAATCAGGGTGATATTGTTTTGATAATTTACGATATGCTTTTTTAATATCATCTTTTGAAGCTGATTTGGTTAACCCAAGCACCTCGTAGTAATCGCGTTTTTCCATCATTCACACTCCGCTCTTTTTGCATAAAATCTATTGTACCATGCAGTTAAATAAACTGCCTCTATTTTTGTTGTAAATTATTTATTAATAAATGAGAAACATATTGTTCTCAGTTACTATTTAGAGCCTATCATACCGCTTTTAATAAAGAGAAAAGCCAAAGCCGCAAGCGGTCTTTGGCTTTTCACTTAACTGTGTTAACTCTTATTTATCGTCTTTTACTTCTTCGAATTCAGCGTCTACAACACCGTCATCTTTTTTACCAGCGCCAGTGTCTGCACCTGCTTCGCCACCTTGAGCTGCTTGAGCAGCTGCTGCAGCCTGTTCATATACTTTCATTACTAGTGGCTGTAAAACGCCTTCTAGTTTTTCTTTAGCAGATTTAATGCCCTCTAATTCACCAGCTTCAAGCGCCTTTTTCAATTCATCGCGAGCATCTTCAACAGATTTTTTCTCGTCTTCTGTAATTTGCTCACCTAGATCAGCAATTGTTTTGTCTACTTGGAACACTAGTTGATCTGCTTCGTTACGAAGATCTGCTTCTTCTTTACGTTTAGCATCTGCCTCTGCATTTGCTTCAGCATCTTTTACCATGCGTTCAATATCTTCCTCAGATAGACCAGAATCAGATTGGATCACAATTGTTTGCTCTTTGTTTGTACCAAGGTCTTTCGCTTTTACAGATACGATACCGTTTTTATCAATATCAAATGTTACTTCGATTTGAGGTACACCACGTGGTGCCGGTGGAATGTCTGCTAATTGGAAGCGACCTAATGTTTTATTGTCAGCTGCCATTGAACGCTCACCTTGTAGAACATGGATGTCTACTGCTGGTTGGTTGTCAGCTGCTGTAGAGAATACTTGTGATTTTGAAGTAGGGATTGTTGTGTTACGGTCAATTAATTTTGTGAACACGCCACCCATTGTTTCAATACCAAGTGAAAGTGGTGTTACGTCAAGTAGAACAACGTCTTTCACATCACCAGTTAATACGCCACCTTGTACAGCAGCACCCATTGCAACAACCTCGTCAGGGTTTACTCCACGGTGAGGCTCTTTACCAGTTTCTTTACGTACTGCTTCTTGTACTGCTGGAATACGTGTTGAACCACCAACTAAAATAACTTGGTCGATTTCAGATGTTGAAAGACCTGCATCAGATAATGCTTGACGTACTGGACCTACTGTACGATTTACTAATGGTAAAGTAATTTCGTCAAATTTTGCACGTGTTAAAGAAATTTCTAGGTGTAATGGACCTGCTTCACCTGCTGTAATGAAAGGTAAAGAAATTTGTGTTGAAGTTACACCAGATAAATCTTTTTTCGCTTTTTCAGCTGCATCTTTTAAGCGTTGCATCGCCATTTTATCTTTTGATAAATCAATGCCATTTTCTTTTTTGAATTCAGCTACTAGATAGTCGATAATCACGTCATCAAAATCGTCCCCACCTAGTTTATTATCACCAGCAGTTGCTAATACTTCGAAGACACCGTCACCTAATTCAAGAATAGAAACGTCAAATGTACCACCACCAAGGTCAAATACTAAAACTTTTTGATCTTGGTCTTGTTTGTCTAAGCCGTACGCAAGTGCAGCAGCAGTTGGCTCGTTGATAATACGCTCTACTTCAAGGCCGGCAATTTTACCAGCGTCTTTTGTCGCTTGGCGCTGTGCATCATTAAAGTAAGCAGGAACTGTAATAACTGCTTTTGTTACTTTCTCACCTAAGTAATCTTCTGCATAGCCTTTTAAGTATTGAAGAATCATTGCTGATACTTCTTGTGGCGTATAGTCTTTATCTTCCACTGTTACTTTTTCAGCTGTACCCATTTTTGATTTAATGGAAATAATTGTGTTAGGGTTTGTTACTGATTGACGTTTTGCTACTTCACCAACTTGACGTTCGCCATTTTTAAATGCGACAACAGATGGTGTTGTACGATTACCTTCTGGATTTGGAATTACTTTTGGTTCTCCACCTTCAAGTACAGAAACACAAGAGTTTGTTGTTCCTAAGTCAATACCGATAATTTTGCTCATTAAAATTTCCTCCTATTATTTAAACGCAAGGGATGCGTTTTCTAACTGATTTTAATTGACTAAATAGTGCTATGACTATTCGTTCACAGATACCATTGATGGGCGTAATACACGATCCTTTAAGATATATCCTTTTTGCAGTTCGCGTAAAACAACACCAGTTTCTTTTTCACTATCTTGTTCCTGCATGACAGCTTGGTGAATATTTGGATCAAATGGCTCACCTTCTGCTTTAATCACTTGCAGACCTTCCTTCTCTGTTGCTTCAATCAGAGAACGATAGACCATCTCAATGCCTTTTACAATAGAAGCAGCTTCTTCAGACGTTGCTTCCACTTGTAAGGCACGCTCAAAATTATCTAGTACTGGCAGTAAATCTGATAATAAGCTTTGAGCACGGTATTTTTCTGCTGCCTCACGATCTAGCTGATTGCGACGACGCATATTATCAAAGTCAGCGCGTAGGCGTAGATGGCGATTTTCCTCATCGTCTAGCTTTGCTTGTAACTCTGCTAGCTTTGCCTCGTATTGCTCTTCAATCGTCAATTCTGCTTCTTGCTGTTCAACTACATCATTTTCTGTTGGTACATTTTCAGCTTGTACATTCTCATCCTGTACTTCTTCTTGTACAAGATCCTTGTTTTCAGTTGTTTCAGTCACTTGAATCCTCCTCATTATCAATCACTACGATTCTTCGTAAAGGCCTGTGTTAAATCCATGCGCAATACGTCTAGTAAAGCAACAACACGTTTGTAATCCATCCGTGTTGGACCAATAATCGCAATAGCCCCTTGTTGATCTTCACCAATTGAATAAGTGGTCGTAATGACACTACAGTTTTCCATTTCTAGTTGTTTATTTTCCGAGCCTATACGAATTTGAATGCCCGATTCATTGGGATGGAAAAGCGATTGCACTTGGCTGTTCGTTTCCATTAAGTCCAAAATCATACGGACTTTATTTAAATCGTGGAATTCGGGCTGGTTGAACATATTCGTTTTTCCACCATAGAAAATTTTACTTTCTGAATTATGCATCGTGGCTGTAACAAGTGAGCGAATAAAGTCATCCGCAGATCTCACATGCTGCTGTAAAACAGCTAGCACTTCAGCCTCAAGCTTAGTATGAAGATCTTCTAATGACACACCGATTAAGCGTTCATTTAAAATATTAACCATCTTCTCTAATTCAGAAGCGGTAAAACCTGAAGGTAAACTAAACATACGATTTTCCACATGCCCGTTATTCGTTACGATAATCGCTACTGCTGTATCACTAGAGAGTGGCACAATTGAGAATCGTTTAACACGATGTCTTTGTACATCAGGTCCTAAAAGAATCGATGTATAAGATGTCAGCTCTGATAAAATATTGGCTGACTTTCGGATAATATGCTCTACTTCTACTAGGCGATCATTAAAAATTGATTGGATTTGCTGAATATCCCTAGAATTAATCCCCTGTGGACTCAACAAATGATCTACATAAAATCTATAACCCTTTTCCGAAGGCACTCGACCAGAGGAAGTATGTGTTTTTTCTAAAAAACCTAATTCCTCCAAATCCGCCATTTCATTTCGAATTGTGGCTGGACTAAATGTAATCTCTTGCTTTTTGGAGATTTGGCGAGAACCTACCGGCTGTGCAAACATAATAAAGTCGTCTACAATGACTTGCAATATCTGTAGTTGCCGATTTGTTAGCATGATTATCACCTCTGTTAGCACTCAACTAAGAGGAGTGCTAATACTATTATTAAGTTATCAAATCCCACATTTTATGTCAACGAAATCGCTCAATCTTCTAGCAAAAATTGTTGAAATACTTCATTCCCTACAAATCGACCTTTTCGTGTCAGATGAATTCCATTCGTATCGTGTTCCAAAAGACCTTCTGATACTAGCTTTTCGATAACATGACGATAACGTGTAAGCATCGTTTCATTAAATTTCTCTTCATATATATGGTGTAATACTCCCTCTGTTTTTCGCAGACCTAAAAACATTTGTTCTTCACGTTTTTCATACTCTGTCACAATATGCTCATAGACAATTGGTAAATCACCTTTGTTTACTGCATCAATATATTTTTTTAATGGTCCATGATTGGAATAACGGATACCAGCAACATATCCATGTGCACCAGCACCAAAACCTGCATATTCATCGTTTTCCCAATAAATTTTGTTATGGCTAGAGCTGAAACCAGATTGCGCGAAGTTACTTATTTCATATTGTTGCAGCCCATGAGCCTCCATCTGTTTCATCAATACATCATACATATCTGCCTCAAGATCTTCGGTTGGTAAATGCAATTTTCCCTTTGAATATTGATTATAAAATATCGTTTTTGGCTCTACTATTAATGAGTATGCGGAAATATGCGGTAACTCCAAGGCAAAGGCCTTTGCTAAGGAGTCCTCCCATTGTGCCATTGTTTGTCCAGGCAGACCATACATTAAATCTATGCTTATATTGTGAAAGCCAACCTTTTTAGCCAAGGCAATTGTTTCATAAACATGTTCGTTACTATGAGTACGTCCAATTTTCTTTAATAATGTCTGATCAAAGGACTGCACCCCCATACTTAAACGATTGACACCTCCAGCAAATAATGCCTGCAATTTCGCCTCTGAGAGCTCGTCTGGATTTGCCTCTGATGTAAATTCTGTCACACTGTCCATAGGAATATACGTACGAATCAGCCCAAGAAGTTTTTCTAATTGCTCAGGTGATAAAGCAGTCGGTGTTCCACCACCGAGAAAGATCGTTTCGATTTGTTTAAAATGGTCAGGATACTTTTGTATGGCAAGCGCCATCTCCTTGCCAAGGGTTTCTATATATTCATCAACTGGTTGATTTTTGAAATAAAATTTATTGAAATCACAATAATTACAAATTTGATGACAAAAAGGAATATGAATGTAAACACCTCGTGCCATAGCTATCCCTTCTTTCTGATAAAGTCTTTTTCCATTTTTACATTATAAACAAACAAAGAATAGAACGCCATGAATCCATCTAAGAAAAGTATGTGTATCCAGTGGCAGTTCATAGTTCCATTTTCCACAAAAAAATCAAAACCATAAAGATTCATGGTTTTGATTTAGAAAGTGTATTTTTAATAACGTATAATTCCTATGCAAAGACCAATGATTACTAATAAATAAGGCGGTATCTTCCATCGCATTAAGCACCATAAAAAGATGGCAGATATAACAATATCTAACCAATTTTCAATTGTCTCTGTAGCAATTGGATGAAAAAAAGCTGCTGCTAATATTCCAACAACGGCAGCATTTGCACCTGCTATCGCCCCTCTTAATCTTGGGAATTGATTCAGCGCTAGCCAAAATGGCATTGCCCCAACTATAAGTAAAAAGGCAGGAAGAAAAATTGCTATTGTAGCGATAACGGCCCCAGGTACTCCAGCAATCATGATACCTATGTAAGAGGCAAACGTAAATAATGGACCAGGAACTGCCTGTGTCATTCCATAACCTGTGATAAAATCAGAAGAACTCATTAGTCCACTTTGTACAAATTGAACTTCTAACAAAGGCAGTACTACATGACCGCCACCAAACACTAAAGCACCTGATAGATAAAACTTTTCAATCAATATAAACCATTCATATTGCATAAATGGACTAACAGCTGGTAAACCAATAAGGAGTAGGAAAAACAGTGATAATAAAATGAACCCTGCTTTTTTGGAAATAGGTACGACTGTTACATGTTGATTCATTTCCTTGGTGATTTTAATAAATCGAAAGCCTATGAGGGCAGCAAGACCTATCACCAATACCTGTGATAATGAATGTACCCATAAAAGCACTACTCCAAGTGCAAACAAGGCAATTATTAAATGCCATATGCTAGAAATCAATTTCCTGGCCATATCCAAAATAGCCTGTGCAACAATCGCAACAGCCACTAATTTTAAGCCATGGACCCAGTTCATCTCTACATGCTTCGAAAAATATCCGAATGCAATCAGCAGTAACACTGACGGTAATGTAAAGCCAAGAAAAGAAATTATACTCCCAAATATTCCGCCTCTTAATAAGCCAATGCCCATCCCTACTTGACTCGATGCGGGACCAGGTAGAAATTGACTAAGTGCTACAAGCTGACTGTAATCATTTGCTGATAACCACTTACGTTTTTCAACATACTCATTTTGAAAATAACCTAAATGAGCAGTTGGTCCACCAAAGGAAGTACAGCCTAATTTAAAGGAAACTAAAAAGATCTCCCATAACCTTCGCAACAACCTCACTACTTTCCATGTAATATATCATTATCTTACATGGTGTAACCGTGTTTTTAGATTAAAGTATTGTAAAGATTGAAATAAGCATTTCTTATTTTTTTGTCATTTTAATTTTAGAACCAAACTCATTTCCATCTGTAGCAATCGGAATTAAATGATAAGTTTTTTCTGTCAAATATAGGGCGTCAAGGCGAACTCCCCATTTTGTATTGTCCTCATTTAATGGATACGCAGCATTAAGGCGCCATAATTCTCCTGATGTAGATTGAATATTAAATTGTATGGTGTTATTCAATAGGGCTGTGTCAGAATGAAAATAAATTGTTGTTGATATTGGTGTAGAAACAACCCTGTCAATTGTTATTTGTTGGCCATCTATTAGCTTCAACTTTTTTTTAACTGAAAAAACGTTCCTATCATTTTGTAATTGCTTCTGTGATGCTTCTACTTGAAAGTTCCATGGCTCGTCAATTGCCTTTTTCCCGTTCCAGTCGTTATAGCGAATATCTAAATTTAATGTTTCATCCTTTGGTAATTCGCTTAGTTTAACACTGCTATAAATGGTATAGGTTTTATCCGATTGCGCAATGGACTGCCCACCATTTCTTACCGTAAACTCTTTTCCATTAATTAATACTTGTGGAAAAAAGAAAATTTGATAGTCGAAATGTGTATCGTTTTCTGGTTTAAAGGTGGCGTTTAATAAAATCTGATTGTCATCCACTATTACTTCATTTAAGGTCAAACTTCCAAGGCTATTTTCAGTGGTTTTACCGACAACTGTTTTATAAGTTTCAAAATTTAAATCCTTATTAAATAAATAATAAAGTACAATTACACCAATCACCAATATTAAAAATAACACTACAACAAACCATATTTTGCGCAATCGACTCCCCTTCGACTGACCTTCAACTAGAAGCATATCATTAGACACATGTACACCTCATTTTTCAGAAAGTTATTTACACAATTATTGTAGTTATTAGGGGAACATTATATAACCTTTAAGACTTAATGTTTGTCATACCGTATCCCTCATACAATGGGTATTGATTTTTTTGGAATTAAATAAAATAGCAGGGAGGGACTAATGCTGAAAAAGAAAATTACTTATTTAGGAATTATTCTTTTTTTCATTGTTGTTTTAGCATTTGGTGCTTATAAGTTAATGAATGCTAGAGACTATCAACTTTTTGGCAAGATTATCTCTCATATTGACACTACAGAAAAGGTTGTAGCATTAACTTTTGATGACGGTCCAACTAAAAATGTCAGTGCCATTTTAACATTACTGGAGGACCACGATGCTAAAGCAACCTTTTTTTTAATTGGAAAGGACCTTGAAGAAAATTTAGAAGAGGGTAAAAAAATTGTGAATGCTGGTCATCAACTTGGCAATCATACCTATTCACATAAGCGAATGCTCTTTAAGAGCCCTACCTTTTATCAATTTCGCCTTGGCGTAATTGCGTCCGGATTTTGAATTGTGCCTGCACAATTCATTCCTTTGAAAATCCGTGACATCCGCCGGAGGCTTTATCTTCATTCAGTAGGTGTTTGGACACCCACTGAAAAGGAATCAAAACCGCATTCATCTCACCACCTGTAGAGGTGGGAGTCTTCTGCTGAATGAAGATAAAAATGAAATAGAAAAAACAGATGAACTTTTAAAAAGTATTGGTTATCCAGATGCCCCACCTGTTCGACCGCCGTATGGGAAAAAGCTAATTGGATTACCGCTTTATTTAAGTAAAACAAATCATGATACAATAACGTGGAATTTGGAGCCTGACTCCTTCTATTCAACACCTGATGAAAAAATTAATTATGTGAAAGAACATATTCAATCTGGCTCGATTATTTTAATGCATCCCATGTATGACAAGACAGACAGTGAACTGCAGGCAATCGAAGGTATTTTGCAGTCACTTACTGAGGATGGATACCGCTTTGTCACCATTAAAGAACTTCAGGATAAATCTGAGAATCTGCACAAGTGAGGCAGATTCTTTTTTCATGTATAGCAGATTACTATTTACAGAGTTTGGATCTATTCAACAGCCTTTATTATAATTAGTCAAAAAGCATTATAATTTTCTTATTATTAATATTATTTTAAAATTATTATAAGAATAGTATTTTAAAAACATTCATTTTTCCTCATAAAATCCCACTATCCTCACTTTTGTAATTTTTTCCGTAAAAACTACACAAAAAACCTTTAAAATACAACCTTTTTAAAACTAATTAATCTCTAATACATTTTCTATATTTCTCCTTAAATAAATTCGATTATTCAGAAATGTAAAATAATATTTTTTTAGGAAAATATAAATTCATTTTTTGTTATTATATGTTATTATAACTTTAGAAAAACGACCTATTTTCAAGGAATGAAAAATAGAGGAAATATGAACTATAAAGGATGATGAATATGAAAAAAATCCAACAATTATTCCAAAGCGAAGATGGAAATATCGAGCAAAGGGAGAATTTTTTATCCCTATTAGAGAAAATTGTTTCCTCTCTAGATGCATTAAAGAATCCCAATAAAACGTCTCTTGGACCAATAAAAGAGCGTTCCTCTAATTTCTATCAAGAATTAATGCAAGACAATCAAATAGCAAATACAGGTGTTGGGCTCGATCAGGTTGTGGAAGAACTTACACAGTTGATGCAAGGACACCCTTATCATACGCGTAATTTTGTCACGAATGTTTTACCAATGGCTAGTATCCCTGGTATATTGGGCCAGTTTACAAATGCCCTTTTGAACGGTAACAATCTATGGGATGTTTATGGACCTGCTGCTGCAGAGTGTGAAGTAAAAGTTGTAGCGATGATGTCAAAGTTAGTAGGCTATGACTACACTAAGAGCTTTGGCTATACAACTTGGGGAGGACAAGGGGCTGTATTTAGTGGTCTTCGTCTTGCCATTGCCAAGCAATTTCCACAGGCAAAGGAAGAGGGTATTCCAAATAATTTATATTGCTTTGCATCAGAAAATGCACATTATAGCCTATTAAAATCGATTGAAGCGGTAGGTATAGGAAGTAAGCATTTAGTTCGTGTAAAAGCTGGAAAAGACCATTCCATGGATATCAATGACTTACAGGCCCGTATGACAGAGGTGATTGAAAATGGTGGAATCCCAGTCTATGTAGTAGCTACAACTGGCGCTACGGATCAATTTGCCATTGATGATGTACAAGCCATTAAGGAAGTCACTACAGTCCTTGAGAAAAAATATGCCTTACAACCGATACATATCCATGCTGATTCCGCTTTGGGAGGCTTTTACGCATTTTTCAACGATTACGACTTTACTGCCAATCCCCTTCAGCTAGAGGCAGAGGTATTACAGGGATTGACACATATTCGTACACGTATGCAGCATCTAGCAATTGCAGATAGCCTGTGCTTTGACTTCCAAAAGCTTGGTCAGACACCATATTTAACAAGCTTATTCTTAATAAAAGAAGGTAACAGTTTACAGTTACTTGATATCGAGGACTTTGATACACCATACGTCGGCAATCGCGGTTATGGCTCCTACCATACAGGCTATACATTAGAGTGCTCACGAATGGGAAGTTCAATAGCTATTTATGCAGCTTTACAGGCATTTGGTAAAGAAGGCTATCAACAAATATTAGCCAATTACGTGCGCGTTAATCTAGCATTCCGTACACAATTAGCGGAGCATGCACCTATGCTGCAAGTAGTAAATGGAATGAATATTGGACCCGTTACAGCCTTTCGTTTATATCCAGAAGGCTATAATTGGCACACGGAGCAGGCAGGTCGCTATACACAAGACCAAATTGAATATATAAATGCGATTAATGCCTCTTTCTTTGAAATTATAGGTCAGGATCGAGACGAAGTATTTTTTGGTGATACAACACGTTTTTGTACTGTCCACACAAGTGATACAAAGCAACAAGTTCCAGTTGCTGCTGCAAAATTCTTTGCTATTTCTCCTTATACTGAAACAGAACATATCCAAGCTATGATCCATTTCCTAAAACAAAAGCTGCAAGTATTGGAGGATGCCAAAGTTGAATTTAATAAATAAATTAAAGGGTTCTTTACTTTATAAATATATTGCAAGTTTCACCATTCCCATTGCTATTATTTCGATTATATTTAGTGTGGTACTATTCATAACGTCTTATCGAATTATCGATAATTTTGTTATTAAACAGTTTGAGTCAACATTAGAAATTGTATCTAATTCTATTTTTGAAGATATAGAAAAAAATGATGTCATTGCTGCAGACAACGGGAATCATCAAAAATATGAACAACTACTAAAGCAATTAAATGGCACAGTTAATAAATACGATATTGAAAATGCGTATATCCTTTCGCGTTCTAATGGACAGGAGCATATTGTCGCTTTAAGCAACAAAGATAATTACAAAGAAGATTATGTTTTCGATGAAAAAATGAACGTTGCTTTAGACGCTGGTTCTTTACAAACTAGTGATATTTATCAAGATGAATATGGTATTCATAAATCCATTTTTATACCATTTAAAAATACGGACATTTTATTCGGTTTGGATATGGATGCTTCCTTTATCTCTAAGCTACAAACAGAGACACTTTGGATATGTATCATTATGACGGTGATTTTCATCCTACTGGGGATTATTGTCGCTTATTTCATTAGTATTGGTATTACAAAACCAATTAAAAAAATAACTGGTTATGTTGGCAGGGTCGCCAAGGGAGATTTAGCTGTTGAACCTCTACAAATCAAAGGTTCCAATGAAATCGCACAGCTTTCTCTAGGCATCGAAAATATGACAGAAGATTTACGCTTACTTATTCAGCAAATCGCAGAAAATGCTGAACAAGTCGCTGCTATGTCAGAGGAATTAACAGCAAGTTCTGAGCAAACTAGCGCATCCATACAGCAAATTACATCTTCCATGCAGGAAGTTGCAGCTGGTTCAGAAAAGCAAACAACCTCCATAGAAGAGGTAGAAAATCATATCTCAGTAATCTCTACAAAAATGTCTGAGGTCGTTTCGAGCGTAAATGATGTGGCAGTAAAGGCAATCAGTGCATCCACAATTTCTGAAAAAGGCAATATGACAATTCAAAATGCAACTGAGAAAATGGCTGTCACTACTACTGCCATTCAAGAGACTTCAGCAGTTGTGGAACGTTTAAGCACATACACAAATGAAATTGGTGACATTGTGACCTTAATTAACCAAATAACGGACCAAACAAATTTACTCGCGTTAAATGCATCTATTGAAGCAGCAAGAGCTGGCGAACATGGTAAGGGCTTTGCCGTTGTTGCAGAGGAAGTACGTAAGCTTGCTGATCAATCATTAGCAGCAACTAACAGTATTCGAACACGTATTGAAACCATTAAAGAGGAATCTGCACAGGCTGTAAAATCTATGGGAATTAGTAGCAGTAATCTTGTAGAAAGCTCAACAACCTTCAATGCATCTGGTGAGGCATTTGGAGAAATTAATACACAAATTATGGAGCTAACGAAGGAAATGAATCATGTTAATACGATTATTACCAACATGAACCAAGGTGTGAACAGTATTGCTAACTCTGTAGAAGAAGTTGGTATAGTAGCCGTTCAAGCATCAGGAAATATTCAAAATGTAGCAGCAGCTTCTGAGGAACAATCAGCAAGCATCGAAGAAATTACTGCATCTTCCAATAATTTAGCAGAGATGGCACAACAGCTTCGTCATATTATTCAAAAATTTCAGCTATAAAAACTAGATACATTAAATCCGCTATACTTTCTTGAAATATAGCGGATTTTTTATTGCTGTAAGTATTATCCTCCCTTTTGTTGCATCCATAAAATGGTTTCCTCTAGACCAGCTTTATAAGAAGTACGTGGTAAAGGGCCAATTTCCTTTTCATATTTTTCCCCACTTAAAATAACTGGTTCCTCTGTTAAATAAAACATTTCAACTACCTCTTTCATAGGTGGAGAGAATATTCCTATTAATTGTAACATTCCTTTAGATACAGTTCGGATTCCTTTCTTGTAGCCTGTTAATTCGCTTAGAATCTCCACTAATTGAACCCCGGAAATTGTATGTGTAGCTGGTACATTCCAATTTTGATTGTATGTATCATCCCTTAAGGCTAGTTCAACCATAGCCTTTGCACCATCGACTGTATAAAGGAATTCCCTCTTCACCTTCATATTTCCTACAAAATTAGCTTTTTTACCTTGGACAACATTTTTTAATGTTTCATAGAGAATGGTATTTTCTGCATTTGGTCCATATAAATCTGGAAAATGAACGATTACAGAAGGTACATGGCTTTCTTTTAATTTATTTTCCATAGACAATCGAATTTTTCCCTTCTTTGTATGTGGTCTTTTCATTGTCTCCTCAGTTACAACTCTGAGCGATTGTTTCCCATATGCATAGATATTATCGACAAGTGCTATCCTCGCTCCTTGTTTTTCAGCTATTTTTATGACCATTTCTAGACACGGTATATGTAGCTTTTCCCAATCCTGATACGGAAAACTTATTGCATGAAAAATTACATCTACCCCATTCGAAGCCTGACTAATATCCTGTTCATTGAAGATATCACCTGCAATGATTTCAACATTTTTGGTATGGTGAAATAAAGTAACTAGTTTTTCTTTGTGTCGTGCAAATGCCCTCACCTTAATTTGTCGCCTTACTAATTCATTTACAAGAGCATAACCCATTCCACCTGATGCTCCGATAACTAAAGCTGTTTTCAAGAATAATCCCTCCTTCAATTAACCACTGGTCAAATAAAAGCTTAAAGATAGCTCCAGATAATTGATCTAGAGCTCAACTTTAATTAATGCTTTGATAAGAAATCTTGCATGTACATCTACTGCTTCCTTTGCTTCCTCATAATTTTTAACATAATGTCGGTAATGTGCTACAAATCCATGCAACGCAATAAATGTAGAATGGATATCTGAAAGTAGCAGCGCAGTTTCTGATAAAGCTTGTACGGATTGTGCAAATTTTTCATAGCTAAGGTTGGCTGCCTCTTGGGAGAGTCCATCAATCTCATTGTCCCTCACCATAAACATTAATTCATATTGACTTTGATTATTTAAACCAAATGCCATATATCCTACAAAAATATTTTTTAGCTTTGTAGAACTATCTTCAGGGCCATTCACTGTATTCTCTAAGGTAGTGTTTAATTCAGAAAAGTATTCGCCTAAAATAGCATAAAATATTTCTGCTTTATTTTTAAAATGATAGTATATTGCCCCATGACTACAGCCTAGCTCTTTCGCAATACTACGCATCGATACATGGTGAAAATCCTTCGCAATAAATTGTTTATGTGCCTCACGGATAATCATTTCTTTTGTTAATTCCTGTGTTGATGGTTTACGCGGTGACATATTGACCTCCTATTTTGACCGGTGGTTAATTAATAGTGTACTATTAGTTATTTTAATTATCAACAGTTCAATCCTATTATCAATTTCGCCTTGACGTAATTGTAGCTGCCACTTCGCTTTCGCTACAAAAAACGAATTTCCTCTTTCGCTACAAAAAACGAATTTCCTCTTTCGAAAGGAAATTCGTTTTTGTCAATTTAAATAATACTCTTCACAACTTTTGAAATAACAGCACCCTCAGCTTGACCTGTTAACAAAGGTTTGGCAATTTTCATTGCGTCTCCCATGCCCATTCCCTTTACTATTCCAGCCGCTGCAAGCTTTTCTGCAACTTCTTCTTCTGTTAATTGCTTTGGCAAGAATGATTTTAATAGTACTAATTTCGCTTCCTCTTTTTCAATTAAATCGGCTCTTCCTGCATTTTGGGCACCCTCTAAAGCTTGATTTGTTTGCTTTACCTCCCGATTGATAATTGCAATTTCTTCATCAGAAGATAAAGCCCCTCCTTTTTCCTTCTCCGCTAAATCTAATGCAGATTTCAACAGCGACAATACGCCTTTTGCCAATGCATCCTTCTCTCTCATCGCATTTTTTAATTGTTCAAATACCTCTGTTTTTAACAATGTTGTCACTCCTCTAGACCATTTATTTCAAAAAAATTATACCATAAAGTGATTTAGAGATGTTTTTCCCATCTCTAAGAACAGGCTCCTATTGATAAAAAAAACCGTAGCCTCAAAGGATACGGTAATTAAAATTTATTTTGCTCGCTTTAGCATACGTACATCTGCCTTTGTTTCAAGTAGTTCAAGAGATAATATTTCCATTTTCGTATCCATACTATCTATCTTCTGACTTAAATTTTGTTCTACTGAATCTAATCTGTTTTGCAGTAAATTTGTTTTTTCCTCCAATCTTGTTTCTACAGCATCAATTTTTTCTTCTAATCTTCTTTCAACCGCATCAATCTTTTCTTCTAATCTTTTTTCAACCGCATCAATCTTTTTTTCTAATCTAGCTTCCACCGCTTCAATCTTTTTTTCTAATCTAGCTTCCACCGCTTCAATTTGTTGCTGAAGATCAGTTTTCATAACCTGCATTTGAGTAGATAGCTCCAAAATCGCTTGAAGAATAGTATGTTGGTTCACTTCCTGCTCCATTTTGTCTTCCTCCTCTCTATCATTCTTTGTTCTATCTATAATTCCTTAACATTGTTATCATTGTAGGAAAAGAAAAGTAGTATTCCATTTATGCCACTCTACTTTCCATTCTATCTAGGATTAATTTTAAAGTCAAAATATCAAAAGAACGAGTCTAGCAATCAATATCATAATAGACTTCTCTACTACTTTTATAAACGACATTCTAAATTTTCATCATTATCAATAATGCTTCGGCATAATTGCGTCTCGAATCGGCTTTGTGCTTAGGGCTGCGTGATGCAGATCAGTTAGCCATTATCGCATGGATGCAATGATTTTAGGCTAACATCCTTTATTAAACTTCTTTCCGATTCCGCGACATCCGCCAGTGGCTTTACCTTCTTTCTCTTCCATTTATCCAATAAATAATACCAATTATTGCTCCACCTATTATATTTCCAATTGTTACAGGTACTAAATTGACGATGGCTCCTGCTAGCGATACCATTTCGCCATGAGGTATAAAGAGGGCAAGACAAAATAATGTCATATTGGCGATGCTATGCTCAAATCCTGAAGTAATAAATGGAAAAATACAACAAAAGATCATAGCTAATTTTGCAATTTCTGTTTTTAATTTATAGGCACACCAGACTGCTAAACAGACAAGCAGATTACACAGGATTCCACGGCATAAAAGGGCGACAAATCCGCCACTCATCTTAACAGTAGCTATTTTCTCAACATAATTGGCTGTATCTCCCACCGCAAGCCCTGCATAAAAAAATAACCCAGCGCTTAATAGAGAGCCACAAAAATTTCCTATGTAGCTAAATGTCCAAATACCTATCATTTCTAGGGGTGTAGTTTTTTGGATAATGTACTAATTGATAAAACTAAATTATCCCCTGTGAATAAATTTGCTCCAGCCATCATCACCATACTAAGCGCCACGCCAAATGATAGACCTTGTACAACTCTCATACTTGGTACGCCAGCAGGATCAAACAAACCACCTATTGTAACGATAAGCAAAATGCCAAAGCCGATAAAAAGGCCACCTAAAACTGCTTGTAAGAAATAATTGACAGGTCTTTGCTTCATCATTGTTATTTTTGTTTCCGCAGTTATACAAACCTCAGCTAATGTCTCTTTCATTTCTTTCCCCCCATGCAAATATAAACTATATTTATCATAACTGATTAGTAAGCCTTCCAAAAATAACAATGTAAGGATTTTATTTTCAAGAAGAAACAAACCTTTGTATGATTAATTATAAATACATTAATTTTTCCTATCAGCCTTTTCAATCTTTCTATTAGGAATATCATTGCTTAAAATCCTTTCAAATGATATGATGCGTTTAATTCCTACAATACAAGTAAGTTAAGTAGGGTAAAAAGGAGTGGATCTGATGGGTCAAGTAATTGCAAATAAAATAAAGCAATCCATAACGGAGTTAATTGGGCGTACTCCACTTTTAGCCTTAAATCAATATGTCAAAGAACAACAGCTTGAAACCGAAATTATTGTAAAGTTAGAGTACTTTAATCCAGCAAATAGTGTGAAAGATCGTATTGCTAAAGCTATGATTGAGGATGCTGAAGCTCGAGGTGTTTTAACAAAGGACAAAACAATTATTGAAACAACCAGTGGAAATACTGGTATTGGTCTAGCGGCAATTGCAGCAGCAAAAGGTTATAAGCTTCGAATTTACATGCAGGATGGGGTAAGTGAGGAGCGCACAAAGGTTGTGAAGGCATATGGGACTGAGGTAGTACCATTTTCTGAAGTTCCAGAAATGGTAGCTGCCTTTGAGGAGACAGATGGTGATTTTGTGGAAACAATTAAAGTTTTTAGAGAAACCGTCGTTGATCGTGAGGAAAATGTGGTATTTCTTAATCAACTCGACAATGAGGCCAATCCAAACATTCATAAGCTAACAACAGGTCCTGAGATTTGGGATGATACGGACGGTGATATTGATATTTTTGTAGCCTCAATAGGGACGGGCGGGACAATAAGTGGTGTAGGTACCTTCTTAAAATCTAAAAACCCCAAGATTCAAATTATAGGTGTGGAGCCAGCTATTAACTCCATTGCAACCGTTGATAATCCAGATATAATTGAAATCACGGGTGTTCATCGCTTCTCTGACGCTGATGAGGCACGCGTTCCATCGAATGTTCATTTAGAGATTATTGATGAAGTGCTTGAAGTAGAAACTGTTCAAGCCTATGAAGCCGCTCGTGCAGTAGCGAAAACAGATGGACTATTAGTAGGTACCTCATCAGGTGCTGCCTTATTCGCTGCTACTGTTCTTGCAAAACGTCCTGAGAATAAAGGAAAAAGAATAGTGGTCATCCTTCCAGATACTGGTCTTCGTTATTTATCAACTGATTTATTTTAAGTGAAAGAAACGAAGGGTATAACAGACTGCCTTTCGTTTCTTTACAGGATTTTAATAGCTTGTTAGAAAAACCTTTCCTTTAGTTGTTTTGGATGATTCCACAATCTTTATTGCTTTTTGAATCTCTAATAAATCATAATGAGAATCAACTGCCATCATTTTTAACATACCACTACTCACCAAGTGTATTAATTGATGGAATGTATCTTGCCATCTTTCTACAGAAACCTGCTTATTCCAATGGCGTAAATGGAATATATTAGCCCTAACATTGGCCTCCTTCACAATACTTTGCCAGTTCACTTGTACGCCTGCTAAAAGACCAATCGCTAAAAATTCTCCGCCCGATTTTACACAGAATGCAAGCTCATTACCAGCTGTTCCTCCGATAGAATCAATAGCTGCATCAGCTCCTTGGCCATTAGTAATTTCCATTACCGTTTCATAGAGCGGTATTATAGAGGTATCAATTACGTAGGAAGCACCAAGCTGAAGTAAATCATCTGTATGCTTATTATTTCTCGTTACTGCAATAAGCTGAAAACCAATCAACTTTGCTAGCTGAGCAAAAATATGACCAATAGCAGATCCACAGGCATTTACTAATAAAACATCATCTGGACGCAGTTTTAGTACTTCTGTACAAGTAACCCAAGCGGTCATGGGGTTAATATACATTTGGGCAGCGGTAAAATCATCTATTGAATCTGGAATTGGTACGGAAAATTCTGCTCTTGATTGAACAATCTCCTGCCAAGTTCCATCTCCTCGTAAAGGTAATACACGTGTACCGATAAGATTTTGAGAAACAGAAGGACCTACAGCCTCTACAATACCTATTCCCTCATAGCCAGGAATAGTTGGTAAAGAAATTCGATGAGCATACTTCCCCCAAATTGGTATTAAGTCAGATGGATTTATAGGTCGTGCTAGCATCCGAACAATTATTTCCTGTGCTTGTGGTGGCTTAATCGTTTTATTTTCAAACTTTAAAACCTCTAGGGGATTTCCAAATTCATAGTATTTAATGCTTTTTGTTTTCAATAAATAGGACTCCTTATTCATAAAATAACATTATACTTGGAGCATCGGAATCACACTTCAAATATAAAGGTTTTTTACCTAATCATAGGAAACGATGTATTTAGAGCCGCGTAATTGTAAACTCAGCCTTCTCATTCAAACACAGTAGTAGATGATTGTTAATTTCTATCACTATTGGACTGACAATCGCTTTTTTATTTGAAAAATACCATATACGTTCACTTGGTCCTAATAATAAATTTGCTCCATCCTCATAATTCCCCATAAACGTAAGACTATCTGCGCAAATTTCATTATTATTCATTGGTATAATCCCATATTTTTTTAATGTATTTGCTACTAAATAAATAGTATCTGTTGTGATATTCATTTCACCGATGCTTAGCACATGCTCTGATGAAAAAGACATGGCATCTATTTTAGGATTAACTTCCTGTCTTGCAATAAGCTCTATAATATTTTCCTCTGGGTCGTAAAAATAACAGGAAAAGGCCTTCAATGTGTCAAAATATACTTCATCTTCTTCGGCTGAAGACAGTATTTCCGCACGCTCTTTTACCCAGCTTTTAGCCTGTTGAAATAAATTACATGGAATATTTAAAGCAAAATGATATTGCTTTTGTACAGAAGCAGGAATTTTTTCAAACGTAATTGTACTTTCACCGACTGCAACAGTAAAATAATGATCGGTATTTTTTATTAATGAAAATCCTAATTGTGTACTATAAAATTCCTTCATTTTATGTAAATCATATGCATATAGCTTTACTTTGGTAATTTTCACTGTAAGCATCTCCCCTGCCCTTTGTTTCATTTACTATACTAGACTCAGTAAATGAATACCTCATGCAAAAGAATGAATCATCTTATAGTGGAATACGATCGCCTCTACTATTAGGCTATGAAATAACTAAAAACTCTATATCTTTCTCTGTATTATTTTGCATTTGATGCGGTGTTAAAGGGGGAACTTCTATACCTTCACCTTCCTGTAATATAATGGAATTCCCGTTAATTTCGATTGTTGCGGTGCCAGACAGAACAAAGAAAAATTGTTGTGCATGATGATGATAATGGTTAATTTCTGTTGTTTTAGCTAGCATACGCTCATGAATAATACTAAGCTTTTTATTTTTAACTAGATGCCATCCATCACATAGTTCTCCTCAACAATAATGCTCTGCATTTTGTTTGCTTATTTTCAAAGTGAGTACCACCTTTCTATAACGTTAACACTAAGGCTATTCTCTACATACGGTTCTATCCCGTACCCTACCAATTACCAAAATTAAGGATATAATATAAATAACACTATAAACTTTAATTTATCATGTTAGGAGAGAGAGGAATGAATGTCAAAAAACAGTTGTCTGGTATCGCTCTCGGCTTTTTGTTTACAACAATTCTTATCTATATCTTATTTGATTTTTTCTCTTGGTCAATTAGCCTCGGGTATTTATTAGGTATTTGTGTTTTTGCTATGCTATTACTTTTCTTGAAAAGGAAATAAATGCTTATTCATAATGTGTTTAAAAACTTTTCAAATTTGTTGACACTCATAATTTCATGTGTCACGAACTGCCCATTATAAAATAATCCAAAGGTTGTCCAAATAATAGGTGCATTCTGTGCTTCTTCTTTTGTGGTTAGCTGATAGGCATGAAAAGGGATACCTTTTTTTACAGTAGCATCCCTTAAATCATTTATAACACCTACTGCAAAGGGACATTGAGCAGTATAGTATATGATAATGCCATCTCCCTGAGATTTTAGATCGCTCGTATGAAATTTAAATGATGGCTCAACAGCTTCGTCGTTAAATTTATAGACAGCTAGCTTAAAATAAGGGGCTGCATGATCTATAATTTTAAATCCCAAATGCTCAAAAAAACGTTTATCACTTAAAAAAGGAAGCTTTTTCTTTCCTACTATATGGACAATCCCATCCATTCCCTGTGCTTGTGCATCCTCTATACACTTTTCAAGTAATCGTCTAGCATGATGCTGATTTTTATATTTACCTGAAACCCATAGACAATTTATATACATATAATTGGGTGCCTCAATAGGAGCCCATGCCTGATGTGCGGGTAAATATTCGATAAAAACCTTTGCCCGCTCATTCAATCGATAAAAAACCAGCCCATCGTTTATGCGATCCATTAACCATTTTTTCTTTTCCTTTACTGCTTGCTCGTATTGCTTAGCGCCAAGTGCACAACATATATGCTCCTGTTCAATTTGATTGCTAGTCATTTGAAGATACTCCACTTTATAATTCACCTCTGTCCTTTCTATTCAATCCCTGTTACCTATATTATACCAAATGGAAAATTCCCCATGTTATATTAACCAACTTCCGATGACATAGTTCAGGAAATTTGATACAGTTGTTATATTATTTTACTTTAGAAAGGTTTATAACAATGAATTATATACAATTTATGAGAAATTTTATTGGTCATGAAACATTAATAACAATAGGCTGTGGTGTCATTATTGAAAAGGAACATCAAATTTTATTACAGCATCGACTAGACGTAGATAATTGGTGTATACCTGGTGGTTTAATGGAATTAGGTGAAACATTTCAACAAACGGCCATTAGGGAAGTATTTGAGGAAACTGGTTTAGAGGTTTATAATTTAGAGCTATTTGGAATTTATTCTGGTAAAGATTGCTTTGTAGAGTATCCAAATAAAGATAAAGCTTATAGTGTTCAAATTATTTTTAAAACATTGGATTTTAAGGGTGAATTATTACAAAAATCAGAGGAAAGCAGGGAACATAAATTTTTTGCTAGAAATAAGCTTCCTAATAAATTAAATCCTAGGCAAGAAAATTTTATAATGGATTGGGTAAAAAATGTGAAGTTACCTATTATCAATTAATTAAATTTTTTCATTGAAAACATAGAGGTGTATATAAAATGAGAAACATTATAACGGGTACCTTAAGTATTATTATTGGATTAGCGCTTGGCTATCTCTTTATTGGTAAAAATCAAGCTCCTTCCAATCAATATACACTTATACTTATTTTTATAGTAGCTATTTTAGTCCTAATACCCATTTATCGTAAATTTTATATAGAGTGGAAGGACGAGAAGGAGAAATTTTGAACAATGCATTAAGATAAAAAACATGAAATTTGGTGGTAAAATGAAAATATCTAGCAAAGAGAAATTATTGTGGATTAGTATTTGCTTGACGATCTTTTCTATATTTTTGGTATCGTATCCATCTAATGAATTTGGAGGACCAATGCGTTGGGTCAGTTATAAGGGACTTGAAGAAATACAATCTGCATGGTCATTCTTTACACCGACTTTTTTTACACAAACTCATTTTCATATGCTCCATTTTTTTATCAATGTCTTTCTATTCTATATGCTTTTAACCTATAGCAAAAAAATATTGCTTTATATTAAGTCAAAAAATTAGAAATACAGGTCCTTTTCAAATAAAAAAATGGTTAGGATGCAGCAACCTTATTAATACCAGTTTGCATACTCTAACCATTTTTTAAGCTTCAAATTCGTTGTTAGTTAAGGGTATCTATAGAGTGTTCCACCAGACACCATTGCTTCATTTACTAGCATATTTTTACTTTCTTCTGATTTTCGGCATCATCAAATCGCTTGTGCAGAAGTTAAGATATGCGTAATGGCCTTTTTAGTAAATTCTTTGAAACGTTCTATCATTAGTAATACAAAACTAGTTTATTGAATGAAAAGCCTTTTTTCCGTACCTCCAAAATTAAAAAAATCAAATTACTTTTTGAATTTGTTCCTTAATATTTCCCTTACTTAGACCTCCATGGTAACAAATCACGGATTCTATATCGAAATCTAAGTATTTCTTTATAGAAAGCTGAGCTTCATGTAAATCCAGTACTGTCGGGATATGAATTCCTTCAATTACCCCATTGACACTGTACATTGAATCCCCGGCAATCAACGTTTTACTCTGTTGTAAATACAAGCTTATATGTCCAGACGTATGACCTGGTGTATGAATAACACGAATTCCACCACAATATGGTAACTCTTGACCATCTTTTAAGGTTTCATTCACCTTGCCCTTTGGAGGGTTCTCAAGATGTCCATCTTTTATCAGAGGGATTTCTCCTTGGATATAAGGTTTATCCAGCTGATGAGCATATACTTTAATATGACTTCCCCCTTCTAGTAATAGCTCAGGAAGACTACCGATATGATCAATGTCCTGATGGGTCAAAATGATAGCTTTCAATTTATCAAACGGTACACCTATTTCTTCAATCGCCAACCGTATATCCTCCATTTGCCCAGGAAATCCAGTGTCTATTAAAACAGCCATTTCTTGATCCCATAAAAGAGTCGGATGAATAATAAAATCTTGATACTCTAGATGAAGCATTTCTACACCCTTAGAAACTTCCATACCTATGGTCTCCTTAATAATTTTATTTTGTAGTTTTTAAATGATTAATTACACTAGAATTCTCACAGCACTCTAAACTAGCCTAAATATAATTTCTGTTTCACTTTGAAAAGTTCCTGCTTATCTTCATTTATTTCACTAATTTCAAGAGGCCGATTTCATCATTTTGAAAACTACTAAATTAAATATTTTTAGAAGTATAAAATATAATAGAGCTGCAAAAGTTCCAATCAAAAGAAAGATAAGAAGTCTATTCATATATGTAACAGCAGAAGTTAAGAAGTATACGATTCCTCCTATGATTGCACCACTCACGCAATAAAGTACTGCTTGATTTAATTGTTTTTGAATTTTAGTGTCAATAAACCAAGAAATAATAACTCCCAAAATCCCATAGATAACAAGTGAATATCCAATAAACACCAAGAATAATGTTTTAGTTGAATATCCGCTCGTTTCACTTATTTCCTCCTCCATAGAGCCATAGCCAAAATAAAAACTTAAGAACCAAGATAAAATTATTGCGGAAATAACAGAAATTGTTATTCTTTGAAATAATGAATGTGACATTGATATTCCTCCATAAAATTAGTGACTCTTTTTAGGAGTACCATTACTACTTCCTACATTTTAGCTAAATTGAATTAAATTATTTTCTAGCATAAAAGGTAAAAGAAGAAAAACCTCCTATCACTAATTGCTTTTTCCGTGTCCATACATTTATGTATATAAGTCCATTAATGTCATAAAACAAAAAGAACATCACCTAATCATTTAAGTGATGTTCCACATCCTACCCCTTTGTGCAGAAGGGATAAGATGCATCAAAAACAGTATACCAATTTAGAAATATTAATTGTATCCAACAAATGGATTAAAAAGAAATATAATTATATTGTATTGAATAATATACTTTTTCAACCAAAAGTAACCATTCGCTAATAATATCAAATCCAGGTAAACAACCTTTAAAAAATTTATTTAAAGGCATATTCAGTATTCAATTGTTATTGTTGTAACACTATTTGTCGGGTAAAGGTTTTTCTGGTCGTTTAGAGCAGTATTTGCATTCTGGGTCACTACACTTTGATTCTATCCAACTATTACACTTCGGACAGAAATAAGTATCAAAATCGTCGTAATAAACTAGATTGAACTTACAATTAGAGCAAAAATTATCTTGTTCAACTTGGCCATCAAATACAAAGTTATCAATTACTACTTTGTAGCCATCTTCTTTTATTTTCATAAATGACCTCCACTATTCAAAATGAATAAAACATCTCCACAATTTCACAAAAAAAGTCCACACATTTCTTCATGAGTATGTATATAGGTCCATGGGAATGTATCATCAAACAAATAAACATCGTTTTTATTATTTAGATCTGTTGATAATTAAGATTGTGCATTTTAAACAATTCTACAATGTTACTTCCCTGAGATACACAATGGTTAATATTATTATAACAGTTTTAATGTAACAGAAAATCAATTAACTGGATTCATTATGTAATTACAAAAATCCCAGGTAGACTTATACTGGGTAGCAAAGTATTACCTATTAATAGTACTAGAATTCCTTTATTTCATTACTGTTTGAAAAAATAGAACTATTCATAGAATTTACAATCAAATTAAAAGCATCAGACCTTGTCCACTGGGGGAAATGGGCAGTATTTTTTATACTGAAACAGACTTTAGGAGATGTAATACTTCGATAAAAATCAAAAACTATTTCGGAGGAAGCATGATAATCATACTCACCTTCGATAAAAGCTATTGGAACCTTAAAATTTTTATAAGCAGAAAAATCAATTTCTGATACTTCGTGCCATAACTTAATTATGGACTGCTTAGAACCTTTTAGTCGTTTTATACAATCCATTAATGAATAGTTTTTGGAAAAAATAAAATAGCGATATAATGATAAATACGTACTTTTTCCATATAGAGAAACACCTTGCTTGATTAGTTGACTCATAAAAAACATTAAATCAGAATACCAATTAACTTGAGTAAACTTTGTGTTTAGAGAAAGAAATTTGTTTTTAAGACGATGATTATCAATATGACTGACAATGTATTCTTTACTTTTTTCAAACATTTTTTGCGAACAAATAACTTGTCCTACTCCAATATAAAAATGGATCAATTCTGGATATGAAATTATGAATTTCATCCCAATAATACTTCCCCATGAATGTCCTATTAAACATATTTTCTCTTTTTTGAATTCAACAAGGAGTTTTTCAATTAAGACCTTTAAATCAAGAACAAAATCATTAATTGAAATATGTTCATCATCACTAAATTTATAGTATGATTTTCCAGCACCCCTTTGCTCCCAAATGATTAACGTATAGTTTTCGGATAAATTTGAATTAAAATGCTCAACAAGAGGTAGTGCTGCATCACCAGGTCCGCCATGTAAATATATTAAAATAGGATTATCCAAATTAGTACTTACTACTTGAACATATTGATTAATACCATTTACGGAATACATTTTTCCATAATTATACATAACATCTCCCTACTTTCTTTGACACAGATGTGTCATATAAGTATAGTTTAAATATGAAATATTGGTTTTGCAATAAATGGAAACACATTGGTAGTTAGTGTGTCAGGAGGAAAAATGGGAAAAAAAGAAGATATAATTAATGGTTTATTTTCCGTTATGGAAAAATATAACTTCACGCTAATAACTGTTACCCAAATAACGCAGGAAGCTAGCGTAGGAAGAAAAACGTTTTATAGATATTTTAAAAATAAAGAAGAAGTGCTTGAAGAATCTATAAATTTATTATTCATAGAGTACTCCTCCTTTCAAGAAAATTATTTTTCTTCTAAATATGAAGTGCTAATTTATAATCATTTTTTATTTTGGAGTAATCATTTAACATTTCTTAAACTTATGTATAACCACGAACTAATGTTATATATTTTTAAACAATATCAAAGGTACGTTCCTAAGCTTAATAAAAATTATTTAATTAACATAGAATTTAAACCTATCACTGCAATTTATGCAAATGCATTTACTACCGGCATATTTTGGTCAATGCTTTACACATGGATAGAGAATGGAGCAAAAGAAACCCCCACTGAATTAGCAAATATATGTATACAGTTTTTACAAAATAGAGTATTAGAAAACTAAAAGCGGTTCATTATAAGCCTTGAATCAGAAATACCGACTGTTCAAAAAAAGATTGGTGTCAACAAATCCTATCTCCAAACACTTCTTTGTTTGTTTGTGCTATTATCTGATATGCCTCCTTCCATCCGATTTGTGTCTATAAACAAAAATACCCTTGCTTATACACATGAATTAATCTACCAAATTCACTATGTGCAAAATATGTACATCTTTAGGAGGGAGGAAAAGCGCTTATCTTTTTCCCCTTCAAAAACAAAATCCTCTCAAATAGATTTTTTGATTTATTAAAACACAGATTGGGCACACTTCGTATCACGCAAAAGGCAAGGAATTGATTCGTTGTTTTGAATAACAGATAGAGGTTTTTACCAAAAAAAGTATCTGACAAAATAGATATTTAGTTAATTATTTATATTCTCTCCCTTCTAATATTCTGATACAATCAATAATATATATTTCCTCTTTTACCATATAATTGATATATTTTGATTTGGACATAGGAGGTGTGTAGTTTGTTATATCCTTTTTAATTTAAAATTTTTTATGTATCAATTTATTTATTGAGCGTTACTTTTATAAATGTTATAGAAAACTAACTATATTGAAAGCGGTGAAATTCAATCATGAAAATTACAAATTTCTCACAAATACAGTCTACTTCTGTCAACACAGCAAGTAATGACACGAAGAAAAAAGATAATCAAACTCATTTAACAGAAACCTATATCCCTACGACAAAAAGCACCCAAACTGACAACTCGCTATGGAATTACACACCCCATGAAATTGGGAAACAAACCAATGTCAAGACAGCCTCCATGTTTTCCAATGATTTAACAACACCTGATTGGGATGTGTTACCAACCAAAGGGAAACAAGTACCATCACAGGATGAATTAATAGAACAAATGAAAGCGTTAGCTAGGAGAACGGCAAAAGCAGCCAATGATTCAACACATCGAAATAATGATGAAAATCATGCCATTAATAGACAATTTGCCATATTACGTGCACAATATATTTCACCTGTATCACCTGACCGCCAAGCACTGCATCAACAGGCTATGAAAGCCATTAAACAATTTGAAGCAGAAGAAAACGAAAATGCGACACCTTTAGGAGAATTATCGCTTGTCACCTATCTAAGTAAAAGGGTTGGGGGAATAGAGAAAAATATAGCCATGTCTACTGATGGTATCGTTAAACCGAGGCAAAATTCTTTAGGTGGTTACGACTATGAAGTGGTAGTTGGAGGACAGACATTATTAACAAGCATTAATGGCAAGTGGCATTATGGTTTAACACCTGCCGAACAACAAAAGAAGGATGAGTTTAATAAAATATATTGGTCGTTTGTAGACCAAGCAAAGAATGAGTTAAAAAATTTATCAAACCAGCAAGCATAAATCATTTTTTGTAAGTTTACTATTATTTAACTATTTAATTTGAATTTATTTTACAAATCTCTGTTTTTATGGTAATTTATGGTTATAGTGCAGTTTGGAAATATTTGAAAAATTAAATAAGGTGGGATTGAATTTGAAAAAGCTTCTATATGCTGGATTAACAGCAGCTATGGTATTATCTACAGGTACTCCTGCTACTCTTGCAAGTGAACGTGCGCTAACAGAGAACTTGACAGAAATAAAAACTGTTGAAGTACCATTAGTAGATGTATTGGAGGATTATGCAACATATGCAATTAATCAATCGACAACAAGTACACTAGCTAAGGATTTTGCTACATCAAGGTCGACAGGTAAAATTAGTTCTATTGGGCAAAATATTGATTTAAGTAAAGTAATTCCTACGGGTTCAAAAGTTGTTAGTGTTACGATTTATTGTCCAACTAATGTATCTGTGACACAATCACTCTATACATCCATTGATAATTATCGTCTTACAAATGGTGATGGCACTACAGCAACTGTTAAATTCCAAAAGACTAATACACCAACATCTACAAGCAAAACAACAGCTTTTGCAGGTGACAATGCTAGTAGTCTATGGTTTGTCCAAATAGAAGGAACTGTTCTGATGCAACATACAGGCATGGATGGATTCACTGTATTTGGTGGTAGTAAAATGATTGTAGAATATAACTAATTTTTCAAACTGCACTATCCTAATATTTTTAAGATTAGGATACATCCCTTGACAGTAAGACTTTACTGGTTACGAATTTCCATAAACAATCTTTATGTTAGAGATGGCAAATGAAATGACAATTCTTTAGTTAGAGTGGCAAAAGCTACTCTTTTTTTATTTGTACTTAATTCGTAGCTAATATTAAATTACCCTTGTACACGCATTGATGGCTGAAGTAAATGTGTTTTGTTTGAATAACTTAGCATATTTAGGATTACATAAGCCTTTATCATACCTAGTTCACCCCTTCTATTCAGTAATGGAACTTGGAACCAGCCACTTGATGCACCATATAACCATGTAAAATCAGACTCTTTTGGTTAATCTTCTGTATCTGTCATTTGCAATGTTCCTTGCGAATAAGTAAACGATTTTCCATTGATGGTAAACGGTTGACTTAAATCAAGCCCTATCCCCTCAGCGAATTTTGGGAAATGTTGCGCAAACATAGCATCATCATTCATACTATCCACAGATTTTTTTCCTTCTGCTAACCGAGAGAGGCTCATAAAAACTGCTACAAATTCATTTGCTTCTTGACGTTCGGGTAGTGAGTAGTATTGTTGCATTTTAAGTGCTGCTTCTTGCTCTGGTGTTACAATGGACGAACCCGAAACTTTCCATATTTTAGGACTAAAATTCGAATTGAATCCCCCACTTGCTAAAGGCGTACCATTCAAAGGTTTGCCATTTACTGTTCCCAAATTATAGTAAACACCTGCTACAATATTAATAGAATTTGTTTGTTTGTTGACAAGTTGAGTTGGAGTTGCCCTTTGATAAATAGGATAGCTAGATTGTATGAATTCTGCATATTCTTTTCGTGAGGTTTCAATCTCAGCTTTTTTTGAATCTATTTCACCTTCTCCTGTTTTAAAAGGATGAAAGCTTTGATTGGTTTGAAAATTAGCAACCCATCCTAGATTCTCTATTGAATTCACTTTAACTGTCATCGGTTATTCCTCCTCTAAGTTAATCAACATTACTCCTTGTTTTTTAACAAGGCTATCTTTATCAACAAGAATTCCATTTGGTGATTCACTTAACATAAACGAACCAGATTTTGCACTTGCAAAATCTTCCCATAATAATGTTAGAACAGGTTGTATATAACCTGAGCTATTGAATTTTGATGCTTTGAAACTAGCAAACTATTTGTGTTTAACAGGTTGACCAGCAAAATTAGAATTGTAAAAATCTGAATCCATCTGATAACCACACCCATTCGGCTTAAATAGAGCAATGTTCGTTATATCATAAGTCATACCACAGCTTAGAGCTATCATTAATAGTAAATTTGATTGACTATTGAAGATAGCTCTGATTATTTGATACCCATGTAAAAACAGATTCGGTTAATCTTCTGTAGCTGTCATTTGCAATGTTCCTTGTGAATAAGTAAACGATTTTCCATTGATCGTAAACGGTTGACTTAAATCAAGCCCTATCTCCTCAGCAAATTTTGGGAAATGTTGCGCAAACATAGCATCATTATTCACACTATCCACAGATTGTTTTCCTTCCGTTAACATAGAGAGGCTCATAAAGACAGCCACAAGTTCATTTGCTTCTTGACGTTCAGCTTGTGAATAAGAGCGGTACCTTTTAAGTGCGGCTGCCTGTTCAGGTGTTAGCCCTGTCCCAGGTGCTGAACCTTGAAACATAGGACTAAAATTAGAATTAAAGCCACCACCAGTCAAAGCCGTGCCATAAGAGGTTTGCCATTGACTGAGCCTAAATGATAGTACACACCATTAGTAATATTGATGGAATTTGTTTGTTTATCAACAAGCTGCGTAGGTGTCGCCTCCTGATAAATAGCATTACAAGATTGTACAAATTCCGCATATTTTTCACGAGATGCTTCAATTTTTTCTAGTCTAGAATCCGCTTTATCTATTTCAGTGTTAAATGAGTTTTGTTGTTGCTGCGCTTGGAATGTAGAAGTCATTCCCAAACTTCCAATGGAATTAAACGAAATTCTCATCAACTATTCCTCCATCTCTATTGATGTTAGTCCTTCTAACTCAACAAGATCAGCTTTCTCTAAAAGAGTACCTGTAGAAGATTCACTTAACATGAATGTACCTGATGTTGCTCTCACAATTGGTTAATCTTCTGTATCTGTCATTTGCAATGTCCCTTGCGAATAAGTAAACGATTTTCCATTGATAGTAAACGGTTGACTTAAATCAAGCCCTATCCCTTCAGCAAATTTCGGGAAATATTGCATAAACATAGCATCATCATTCATGCTATCCACAGACTTTTTCCCTTCTGCTAATCGAGAGAGGCTCATAAAAACTGCTACAAGTTCATTTGCTCCTTGACGCTCTGCCTGTGAATAAGATTTATGCGCCCTAAATGCAGCTTCTTGTTCAGGCGTTACCCTTGAACCAACTCCCGTCCACTGTATCATTGGGCTAAAATTTGAATTAAATCCGCCACCTGTTAAGGCAGTGCCATTAAGAGGCTTTCCATTAATCATACCTAAATGATAATAGACGCCGTTTGTAATAGTAATCGAATTGGTTTGTTTATCAACAAGTTGTGCAGGCGTTGTTCCTTGATAAATAGCATTACAAGATTGCACAAATTCCGCATATTTTTCACGAGATGCTTCAATTTTTTCTAGTCTAGAATCTGCTTTATCTATTTCAGTGTTAAATAAGTTTTGTTGTTGCTGCGCTTGGAATGTAGAAACCATTCCCAAACTTCCAATGGAATTAAACGAAATTCTCATCAACTATTCCTCCATTTCTATTGATGTTTGTCCTTCTAATAAAATAAAATCAGCTTCCATCACAAGAACATCATCATTAGGAGATTCACTTAACATTTCGTTGTCCAGATTGTGGAATGTGCATGACAAGGAAATCCTATCGCAGACAAACAAAGTCTGGATGGAAAGAATACGCCTATTTTGTTTGTTCTACCTATGCGATTAAACATAAAGGAAAATGCACCCGACACAGTATGAGTATAGAGGACATCACAGAAGCCGTATTACGAGCAATTCAAGCACAAATAGCGCTTGTTGATGATATGACGACCATCATTCAAGCCATTAACAAGCAGCCGATTGTTCAGACCAAATCGAAACAATTAGCACAGCTATTCAAGGCGAAACAACAAGAGTTAGAAAAAATAACAGTCGTCACAGATAATCTGTATATGGATTGGAAAACTGGCGATATTACAAAAGCTGACTATTTGCGGATGAAAGCAAAATTTGAGCAGAAAATGAATGAAGTGACACAAGTGATTGGCAACCTAGAAACAGAAATGACGACTGTTCAAAAAGGAATCGGTGTGAACCATCCCTATCTCCAAGCATTTTTAAAGCATAAAAATATTCAAGCACTTGACCGAGGTTTATTGGTTGAGCTGATTGATATGATTTACATTCATGAGAATAAAGAAATGACGATTCAATTTAATTTTGCAGACCAACATCAACATATATTGGAATTTATTCAACAAAACAAGAAACAATTCATGACAACGGAAAATCAAGTCATGTGATTTGCTGACTTGGTTTTCTTTCTCCGTAAATTTGTCTACATATACATGCTCCATTAGGACCCAAGAAACCATAAATTTCTCCTTTTTTGACATGCATGTTCACATTTGAAACCACTTCCTTTTCTTGGTATATCTTTGTTAGATTATTTGTTTGTATGATATATGTCATGTATATCCTCCTTCTTCCATGTTTTTATTTTATCCTTCGAAAATATCTATTTTCTTTCTCATTTCTTACAAAAATCTTAATTTATCATATGACAAATTCTCTAATTTTTGGAAATATTTAATTCCAAAGAGGCAGCAAGATTTATATCTTCGCACAGATAAATTACCACAGGACTTGGCGTTCTTAGACTGAGTTCCGCTATTTCAGTAGGTGGTTGGACACCCGCTGAATAGAAATCATAACCGCATTCATTTCACCACCTGTATATGTGGGGGGTCTTCTGTAATTGCCGCTGTCGCTATGCTTACGCGCATAAACATCTGCCGCTATGCTTTGGATACAAAAAACATTTGCTGAATGAAGATAAATATATCACTAGGACCAAAGTGGTTTTTAATGAAGTGAAAACAAAAAGCCCAGGCTCAAAAATTAATTGATACCAGGGCTGTAATCAGTAAAAGCTTTGAATCGCCTCTAAATTTTAATTTGATGTTTGGATGGAAGTTAATATCCCATTTTCAAAGTATAAATAATTATAATTATCATATACCCATTGTTCACTTGTCCCATTTGCATTAACAGTTTTGTTAATATTGCTTGGCGCACCCCAGCTACTTAACAAAACATCATCTTTCGTCATACCTATTGTTACTCCGCGTGAAGCTTTTTCTTGAAGTAATCTCTCTCTTTCATTACTTTCTCTTCTTTCAATTTTTTGTTTTTCACGTTCATTTTCTAGTTGCTCCATGTCCTCTTTATGTTCTTCAATTTCTTTACCAAATTTACTTTCAATAAATGCTACAGTTTCCTTGTTAAGATTTTTAAAATGTAATTCATCGTAATCTCTACTCGGAAATTCGGAGGCATTATCAAAGATCTTTTTAACTGATTTATTATATAGTTCAATAATTTCCTTTGTAGGTTTTAAATTATTCATATTAGATAAAAAAACATTTCGATAGTGTAATACGACCGTATCATACTTTTTGTTATTATAATGAGTTATAAATTGCTGTTCTGTATTTTTAAGTTTCTCCAATTCTTCATCACTGTAATCTAATATCTCTTCTACTTCGGGACTTGTTTCAGAAACTTCATCTTTATTTAATTTTTTATTTTCTAAAATAAAATACAATGTCACTCCTATTAATATAATCAACAAAACACTTCCAATTAATGCTTTTTTCATACTTTACACTCCTACTATTTATGTTTTAATTCCCATTTATAATACATATTACTAAATTTTGTAGAGGGTGTGTATATTTTTTTATCTATTCCTCGATTGCCAAATTTTATTTCACTATAACTACTGATACATTTAGTGACAAAATAAGATTTCCATCGTGGCGTGTACTTTTTTGTCCATCACAGATAAAGATTAAAATGTATCCGCATTCATCTCACCACCTGTAGAGGTGGGAGTCTTCTGTATCTGCCGCTGTGCTTTCGATACAAAAATTTTCTGAACGAAGATAAAATAAAAAAGCCTAGGCTCAAAATTAATTGATTACCAGAGCTTTGCTGTAATGCTTATTCATTTACAAGTAACAGACCCAGAAAGTGACAAAAAACCTCTTTCTACTATAAGAAAGCCAGCACATTTTAGATCCATATACCTGTTAATATAACTTATCTAGCAATTTCTGCTTTTTGATATTCTAGTTTCATTTTTTAATGACAATTCCTCTAATCGTTAAGGTATTTTTGTCCTATCATTACTATTACTTACGATTAATGCTAATTTAGTCCACTTATTCATCCATTATATATGTATTTGAGTAATTTTGTTTTCTGATTAATAAATACAAATAGATTTAGGGAACCATCAGAAGAATAAGTTTTGTAAAGAAACCAGCTCGGCTAACATAATAGCTTTGCTGGTCATTCATCTTTTATTTAGATATTGTAATTTCATTGCACAAAAATAATGGATTAGTAGCTTTAAATGTGATCTCTGCAAAAATATCTATGACTATTCAATTGTTGTCTTTATAATGCAATCATTTTCACCTTGGCGTAATTGTAGTTGCCGCGATGCTTTCGATCCAAAAAACATTTGCTGAATGAAGAAAACTATTCCCGAACACAGAAATACTATTTAAATAAAATAAATACAAAATTCAACTATCTCATATAATATTATTTATACGTAAGTTTTATTTACATATTTTAATGAAAGTAAAACAAAGTATTTTATCTTACCAAAATTCTGTGTATGTCATTCCACCTGGCATCGGAATTCCACCCGACATTGGCGTTCTACCTGGCATTGGCATTCCACCTGGCATTGGCATTCTTCCTGGCATTGGCATTCCACCCGGCATTGGCATTCCGCCTGGCATTGGCATTCCACCTG